>DNWZ01000417.1 GCA_003506095.1 Planctomycetaceae bacterium
CGCGTGTTCTGATCTTCACCGAGTATGACGACACGAAACGCTATCTTGTCCAGCAGCTTGAAGCCGTGATCGCAGGCAGCGATCGTGCCGAACGGCGGATTGAGGTCTTTCATGGCCCCACTCCGCCGCCCAAGCGGGAAGAAATCAAGCAGGCCTTCAATACCGAACCCAGCAAACATCCCGTCCGCATTCTTGTCGCGACCGACGCGGCTCGTGAAGGCTTGAACTTGCAAGCCCACTGCTGGAACCTGTTTCACTACGACATCCCCTGGAACCCCAGCCGGATGGAACAGCGCAACGGACGAATCGACCGCAAGCTGCAACCGCGAACCGAAGTCTTCTGTCACTACTTCGTTTACAACCAACGGCCCGAAGATCGCATCTTGCAAGTACTCGTCCGCAAGACCGAAACCATCAAGCAAGAGCTCGGCAGCCTAGCACAGGTCATCGACGCGAAACTGGCCAAGCAGATGGCACAAGGGATCCGCCATCGCTCGATCGCCGACCTGGAAAGCTCGCTCGAAGCGACCGACTTAGACGATTATCAACGCGTCGCGATTGAGAACGACTTGGAAGCAGCCCGCGAGCGCCAACAAGAACTGCGAACCCAAATCGATCGCCTCCGCACCCAGCTCAAACGTTCGGAAGACTACATCGGCTTGAGCGACAAGCATTTCCGATCCGCCATCTCCTGTTCATTGCAGTTGCTGGGCACCGATCAATTGGGCAGCTCGGGAAGCATTGGAAACAACGTCGACAAGTTCTCGTTCCCGGCCATCGACCAACGCCTCGGTGCGGACCCGACTTGGGCCGAAACCATGGACACACTTCGCGCACCGCGCAAGAAGGACCAGCGATTGTGGGAATGGCGCAAAGACTCGCCGATCCGCAATATCGTTTTCTCCGATCCGGGAATCGTCAGCGACGAAGTGGTCCATCTGCACCTGGAGCAGCGGGTTGTCCAGCGGCTGCTGGGTCGATTCTCGGCGCAGGGTTTTGTTCATCACGATCTTTCTCGTTCCTGTTTTGCGCAGGTCAAAGATGCGATTCCGCGAGTCGTGCTGCTGGGCAGACTTTGTCTGTACGGTCCCGGCGCGGCCAGGTTGCACGAAGAGCTGATCCCGGTGACGGCTCGCTGGTCCGACCCAATGATTCGCAAAGGCGAGCTAGCACCGTACGCCAAAGACGCCGAAGTGAAAACGATGCAATTGCTCGAAGATGCGCTGCACGGTTCTCAAGGGATTCAGTTCACGCCCGAAGTAACCCAGCAACTGCAGGCTGCCGCGCCAGGTGATATCGCTCAGTTGCTGCCATACCTTGAAGCCCGCGGTGCAGAGTACGCCGCCGACGCAGAAAAGAAACTCGCCCAGCGCGGCACAGCGGAATCCAGCGCGATGCGCGAGATTCTGGAAACGCAGCGAAAGCACATCACGGAAACGGTCAAGAAGTTCGACAAGATGAATCGTGATCAGTTGACGTTCGAGTTTGCACAGGAAGCGGAACTTGCGCAGCTGGACGCCAACAAGCGATTCTGGGTGAAACGATTGGACGAGATCCGTGAAGAGCTGAAAACAGAGCCCGAGCGGATCGAAGATCTTTACAAGGTGCGTGCCCGTCGGATCGAACCGGTCGGCCTAGTCTATCTCTGGCCAGTGACGGGGTGACCGATGAGCCAGAGCAAGCGAACCGTCAGCGTCATTGCGGGGCCCAACGGCGCCGGCAAATCAACCTTCGTCGAGAACTACTTGAATCGCTACGTCGATTGCGACGAGTTTCTCAACGCCGATTTGATTGCGAAGGGGCTGTCGCCATTTGCGCCCGAGCGTCAAACCTTGAGAGCCTCTGAGATCTTCTTGGAGCGACTGGGGGAGCTAGAACAAGGGCAATCAAGCTTTGCCCTCGAAACGACGCTTGCTGGACTAAGCTATCGACGTCGAGTGTCACGCTGGAAGCAATCAGGGTTTGACGTGACCTTGTTCTTCATTTGGTTGCCAAGTGAAGAGATGGCCGTTCAGCGAGTCGCGACCCGCGTAGCACAGGGCGGGCACAATATTCCGGTCGCTGATATCCGCCGCCGCTACGTGCGAGGATTGCAGAATCTCACGTCGGTCTACTTGCCAATCGTTGATAACGCTTGGGTATTAAATGGCTCCGTGACACCACCGGAAATCATTTGGCGTCGACTTGATGTTGAAGAACGTGTCGAAAACGCAGATTTATGGAATTTGATAAGTCTGCATAACGAAGGTGAACCATGATTCGATCCAACCATGAAAACGAACCACCATCGATGGACGAGAAGATTGCTGCGGCCTGTCGCGATGCTGGAGAACAAGCGATCGAACTTGCCGAGCGTACGGGGACCGAGATCGTCGTCTGGCGAGATGGAAAGATCGTCCGCCTAAGCGCCACAGTCGCTCGTGCCGAATTCAACCAGAAACAAGAACGATCATCAGACAATGGCTAAATCACCCGAAGAACTCGCCCACCTCGAATGGCTTGGCTATGTCCAGCCCGTCGGTCTTGTCGTCTCGATCCCTGCGCTGCTGGAAGCTCAGTGCTACGTCAACAAGAACATCATGGGCGAGCATGCTCGCTTTCTCGGATGCTTGGCCAGCGATGCGTCGGGCGATGTCGTCCCCGAAGTGAGCGATCTTTCGCTGTTCACACAACAAGCACTCGATTGGCAGCCACAGGATCTGGTCGAAGTGCCCAAGTCAGGTGCGTTGTCAGGCGACATGGCCGCCCTGGAAGTCATCCTGCCGCAATACAACGAAACGCTACGTCCAACCCATGTCGTCGTCGACTCCCAACCAACAAAAGCTGACAACCAACCACTCACCACTCACAACTACCTCCTGCTGGTCCAAGACCTTGGCAGCGGCGTCGCATTAGACGATCCCAGCGAATCCGACTCCGCCAAACACTGGAACGCACCGCCACACGCCAAGTTCGAACGGCTGCTGCGTGAGTCCGGCGTGCCGATCGGTTTGCTCACCAACCGTCGTCAATTCCGCTTGGTCTATGCACCACGAGGCGAAACCAGCGGCTATGCCACGTTCAACGTTGGCGAGATGGCGCAAGTTGCCGGCCGTCCCATGTTCGCAGCCTTCCAAATGCTGCTCGGTGGCGACCGTTTGTTCAACTTGGCTGACAACCAACGGCTACCCCACATCCTGGCCAACAGCCGCAAGTACCAAAACATTGTCTCGACCGAACTGGCTCAACAAGTCACCTCGGCGCTGTTCGAAATGTTGCGTGGCTTCCAAGCCGCCAACGATCAACGCAGCGGCGAACTGTTGCGGCGGGTTTTGGCGAACAATCCCCAGCATGTTTACCACGGCCTGTTGACGGTGTTGATGCGACTGGTCTTTGTGCTCTATGCCGAAGACCGTGGTCTCGTCTCCAGCGAAGCGACCTACACCAATCACTATTCCGTCTCAGGCCTATTCGAGCGATTGCGCAGCGAGGCCGGCCGGTTCCCCGACACCATGGACCAACGTTTCGGCGCGTGGGCACAACTGCTGACATTGTTCCGCTTGGTCTACGAAGGTGGCCAACATGCCGAGCTGAAAATCCCGGCTCGCAAAGGCTATCTGTTCGACCCAGACCGCTATCCGTTTCTGGAAGGTCGATACGACGATGGCAACGTCGACGTCACGTCCGACGAAGAACAATCCTCCGCGATCCAAATCCCTCACATCAGTGATGGCGTGATTTACCGCGTCCTTGAAGACTTGCTGATTCTGGACGGCGAACGGCTGAGCTACCGAACGCTCGATGTCGAGCAGATTGGCAGCGTCTACGAAGCGATCATGGGATTTGAGCTGCAAGTCTCGGCGGGCAAGTCGATCGCCGTGAAGCCGGTCAAATCGCATGGCGCTCCAGCGACGATCAACTTGGAAGCGTTGTTGGCGGCGAAAGCAGGCGATCGAGCCAAGCTGCTGAAAGAATGGACCGACCAAAAGCTCGGGGCTGGTGACGAGTCGGCGCTGAAAAGCGCCACATCGATCGAAGAGTTATTGGCCGCGATGGAAAAGAAGATTGCCAAGCATGTCACGCCGGGGATTGTGCCAGCCGACAGCATGGTCTTTCAGCCCTCCGATGAACGTCGCCGCAGCGGATCGCACTACACACCGCGGTCGTTGACCCAGCCCATCGTCAAAACAACGCTCGAGCCGATCCTGAAGCAACTGATCACTCACCCGGATGAACTGAACCACGGAGGCACAGAGGCACAGAGTGCAGACGCCGACTCCTCTTCTGCGTGTCTGCGTGCCTCTGTGGTTCATCCCCGTCCGATCCCCAAGGAATTGCAAAAGCGATTGACGAAAGGGGAGATCGCGGAGCGAGAACGGATCGAGAACCGACGAGCGGCCCATCACACCGCAGCGATTGAAAAAGGGATTCCTCATCCTTCTCAAATTCTCGATTTGAAAGTCTGCGACCCGGCGATGGGGAGCGGGGCGTTTTTGGTCGAAGCCTGTCGTCAGTTGGGCGACGAGCTGATCAAGGCTTGGTACGCGCACGACATGATTCCGACCGACATACCGCCCGATGAAGACGAAGTGCTCTATGCCCGTCGTACCGTCGCTCAGCGGTGCTTGTACGGCGTCGACAAAAATATCATGGCCGTCGACTTGGCCAAGCTTTCGCTCTGGCTGGTCACACTCGCCAAAGACCATCCCTTTACCTTTCTCGACCACGCGCTGCGTCACGGCGATACGCTTGTGGGACTCACTCGCGAGCAGATCATCGGTTTTCACTGGGAACCGAAGAAGCAAAAGAAGTTTGGCGAGGATCTGATTCAGAAGCGGCTCGACAAAGCCACCGAGTCACGAGCCAAGATTTTGAATGCGCGGCAGGATGTTACCTATCGCGATCAACAACAGCAGATGGCCTTGGCCGATTCGGCCCTCGATCTCATTCGTCTCGTCGGCAATGCCTGCGTCAGTTGCTTCTTCGCCGCCGACAAAAAGAAAGCCCGTGAAGAAGAATTAGAACGAGTCTTCGGCCTCGCCAGTTCGTACCTTTCTTCTCTAGCAACTAACAACCAACAACTAACAACTCCTCTCGACTTTCACTCCCGCGCCGCCCTTCAAGCAGCAGCTGATCGTCTCAAAGCTGGCCAACATCCAGTCCCCTGCTTTCACTGGGAGATTGAGTTTCCTGAAGTTTTCTCACGGGACAATGGCGGGTTCGATGCGTTTGTTGGGAATCCGCCGTTTTTTTGGGGTAATCGGATTTCCCATGCCTATGGAACCTCATACAGAGATTGGCTGATGGAAACTAGCGAAAACGCTTTAGGCAACGCAGATCTCGTCACCTACTTCCTGCGTGTTTCTTTCGGTTGTTCGCGAATCAACGGGGCCACAGGACTAATTACTACAAACTCAATCGCGGAAACCGATACTCGAGAAAGCGGGCTTGGCTATGTCGCAAAAAAAGGCGGGCATATTTTTGCTGCACGCCGCGATTTTGAATGGCCTGGCGAGGCTGGAGTAAGAATTTCTTGCATACATTTCACCAAAGGGAACGCTTCGATTTCGTGCAAACTGGATGGTTCACGAGTGGAAGAAATTGGAACAGACCTCCGTGAGAAATCAGGACGCTTCGCCAAGTTTGACGGGCCACCAAAAGTACTCAGAAGCAATGCAAATGTCGCATTCAAGGGAGTAGACTTCGGAGGTGTGGGATTTCTGCTTAGCGAGTGCGAGTACGAAGAAATTGTAAAGAAGTTCGATAACGAGATGCAGTTCGTGTGGCCTGTCTTGAACGCACAAGACTTTGCATCAATTGTGGATGGTATACCAAAACAGTGCATCATAAATTTTATGGACGCAGATTTGGAAACGGCATCAGCCGCCACGAGGTGCTTTGAAATAGTGCGCGAGCGTGTGAAGCCGATGCGAGAAATGAAAAAGGGCAAGGAAAAGGAGTTTTGGTGGCAGTTTCGCAGAACAGGCGAGTCGAATCAAATCGCAACCCAGCGACTTTCACGTGTCTTAATCTGCCCCGTTGTCGCGAAGCACCTAACATTCGCTTTCTATCCTCGCCGTGTTGTGTTTACGAACGCTGTCAATATCTTCGCATTTGAGGATACTGCTTCCTTTGCGATTCTTCAAAGCCAAGTGCATTCAATCTGGGCACTTCGTCACGCTTCGACCCTACGCACTGACACTCGATACAACCCAACGGATTGCTTTGAAACTTTTCCCCTTCCGCTGGGCTTTCAACAGGACATAGATTTGCGAGATTCTGGGGATAACCTTTACCTAGTCCGACAGCATCAAATGCTGTCACGCGTTGAGGGACTTACTACAACATATAACCGTTTCCACAACCCCGACGATCACGATCTTGGAATCTTGGAACTTCGTCATCTTCACGGTGAAATGGACGTAGCCGTGTTGCGAGCGTATGACTGGGACGATCTGGCCGACCAAGCCGCTCAGCCCGACTTCTGCCAATTCCTTCTCGACTACGAAGAGGACGAGGACGAAGAAGTTGGCAGTAGTCAGTCGTCAGTTGGCAGNNTTCCGCGACGAAGTCCTCGCCCGCCTCCTCGAACTCAACGAACAGCGCCACAAAGAAGAGTTGTTAGTTGGTAGTTCTCAGTTGTTAGATAAGCAGACGGGGAAGAAACCCAAGGCCTCCACCAAACGTAAGAAAGATACAAGTCCCGCTTTGTTCGAGGATGATCCTTGAACATGACCAAGCCCGTCCCTCAATGCTTTAGTGACTATGTCGTGTACGTCGATGAGAGTGGCGATCATGGACTGAAATCCATGGACAAGACTTATCCGATGTTTGTGCTCGCTTTCTGTATTTTCAACAAGCAGCAATATACCTCCGTCATCACGCCCAAGCTTCAAGAGTTCAAGTTTCGCTACTTTGGTCATGACATGGTGGTGCTACACGAACATGAGATCCGTAAGCCCAAGGGACCGTTTACAATTCTGTTCGATCCAGTTATTCGTCAACGGTTTATGGATGACTTGACAACGATCATTGCCGACGCTGACTTCAAGATCGTGGCGACTTCGATTCGCAAGGACGAGTTCGCGAAGAAGAATGGAGATTCAGACCACCTATACAACGTCGCTGTTCGCTCCTGTTTGAAACGGCTCTACCGGTTCGTCGACGAACACGGTCAAACGCGCTGCATTACCAATGTCATCTTCGAGCAACGTGGAAAGCAGGAAGACAACGAGTTGGAACTTGAATTTCGCAGAGTCTGCGACGAGGAGAATCCCACCGGGGTTCCGCTACCGTTTTCCATTGTCTTGGCCAACAAGCAGATCAACTCCTGCGGGCTGCAACTGGCCGACTTAGTCGCAAGGCCGATTGGTCGCAAGCAGCTAAATCCAGAGCAAGACAATCGCGCCTACGACGTGCTGGAAACGAAGTTCTTGCGGAACACGGAAGGCGAAATAGGAGGGGCAGGTCTTGAGAGCTACCCGTAAAAGCAAAAAGCCCCGAAATTCTTCGGAGCTTATTCGCCGACCGGATATTTCCAGTCCACTTGGAACAATGATCGGCCGAAAACTGGTGGAANNCCGAAATACCCATCTATTTTGACGTCAATTGCGGTGATAGAAACCCTCGGGAGACAGGTTTTATTCGAATTTCCTGAAAAAATGGGGCAAGGCCAGAGTTTGCGAACAGAGCGATCGCGAAGATCAACCCGCCGGAAAGGCGAATATTGACAGCAAAGCGAAAAAGTCAAGAGAGAGCAAATTGGTGACCAAACGTGTCAACGCTCCCGATCAAGCTCCTCTGCAGGAACTGTTTTAATGGACCGGTTTCAACGAAGTTACCTGCGTCTGATGGCACGCGATGACTATCGAGAAAAGAAAGCTCAGGTGTTTCAGGACTGGGTGGGACAGTTGTTCAGGAAAGCCTTGAAGGGTGATTTTGAGAACATCCGTTTGACGCAGGGCGACGGTAGTTTGGACGGAATCATCCTGAGCGAATCAGCAGTTGTTGCTGTTTTTGCGCCGCGAAAAGTTACTCAATCAGTGCTAGAAAAGAAGGTCGCTGACGATTTTCATGGGGCGATCGAGACCCTTGAGGTCCGCAAGGTCGAACTTAAAAAATTCATCTTTGTTCACAATGCCGAAGGTCTGACAAAGGGAATCGGGACGTTGATGTTGCAACTTCAACAGAGCAAGCCGGGCGTGACAGTCGAGATCTGGACGTTTGAAAACCTTTGGACATTGATGCAAACACTGTCGGAAGACGATATTCAGGATTTCCTAGGACTGGCACCGACCTCGCAAATGCTGGAACGGCTGGAAATGCCCGCGGTGCGAGAGGTGATTGAACACCTGGTGTCTGTTCAAGAAGAGCCGCCAGCGATGGGCGAACTGACGATCCCGGACCCCGACAAGCTGCATTACAATGATTTAAGTGAAACATGTCAGCATTTGCTTCGCGGCGGACGCTCAAAGCACGCATTGGTGGCACGCTACCTTGAAGGAATGACGGATCTGCGGACTGGAGAGGCAATTGCCGAAGGATTTCGACGGAAGTACGCCTCTTGCAAGGCAGGTGGGATGCAGCCTGATGACACATTCGCGACACTGTGGCATTTTGCTGGCGGCAATCACTTCACGACGCCGGTTCAACATGCGGCCGTCACGGCTGTGTTATCCCACTTTTTCCATACTTGTGACATTTTTGATAACGCACCTGAATCCACATGATCCTGCCAACAAAACACCTGCCGACCGAACGATCGCTAATCGCGATTGGTGCCGACATCGTTGGTTTGTTGGATGAACCGAAATCGGTGTCGAGGCTTTGGTTGGATTTTCAACAGCTGAATGAACAGCGGAACCTACGTCTTACGTTCGACTGGTTCACATTGGCCATCTCGATGCTCTACGCGATTGATGCGGTTGAGCAAACTGATCACCGCCTCCGTCGACGTGAGGTATCGGAATGATCCATCAAGTGACGAGTTCTCTGAGTACGTTTAAGTCGGTTCGCTTAAATCCGGGTTTGAATCTGATTGTTGCAGAGAAGAGTGAGGGGGCGACTAGTCGACAAACTCGAAACGGATCAGGCAAGTCAAGTTTCGTTCGCATCATTGACTTCTTGCTTGGATCGAAGTGCGACGCAGATTCCATCTTTCGCTCGGAATCGCTGGTCGACGAACAGTTCACGATGTCGTTTGACTTGAACGGCCACCGCACATCGGCAACGCGAGCAGGTAACGAGAGTGGTCGGCTCGTGGTTGACGGTGTGTTCGATGACTGGCCGATTAAACCGAGGTTGCACCAGGAGACCGGCGAATATCGGATCAGCAACACGAATTGGTGTAGTGTTCTTGGATCGCTGATGTTTCAGTTGCCGACCGACATCGAGTCCTATGGCCCGACGTTTCGTGCGATGATTTCATACTTTATCCGACGCGAATCGAGTGGCGCATTTCAAGAAGCACAGAAGCAGTCGTCTCAGCAACAGAATTGGGATGTGCAAACCAATCTTTCGTACTTGCTCGGTCTTGATTGGACTATTCCTCATGCTTTGCAGCAGGTCCGGCTGAAAGAAAAATCACTCGCGACTCTCAAGAAGGAAGCGAAGGGCGGTGCGTTGGGCGATCTGGTTGGGAATATCGGTGAATTGCGTACGCGGCTTGCCGTGGCGGAGAAAGAAGCAAACCAACTAAAACGTGAGCTCGCAGGTTTTCAGGTTTTGCCGGAGTATCACGTACTCGAGAAAGAAGCGTCGTTTCTTGCGATTCGAATTTCTGAATTGACAAGTCAGAATACGCTGGACTTGGAGCGTGTCGAATCATTGTCAAGCCAACTTGAGGTTGAACAATCACCGGATGATTCATTGATTGAGAGTGTCTATCGTGAAGTCGGAATCGTGCTGCCTGGATTGGTGAGCAAACGCTTGGAAGATGTTCGCAAGTTTCATGCAGCGATCATTCGCAACCGACGTATCCATCTACAGAGTGAGATCGACGACACAAGGACTGCGATTGCTCGTCGCGATGCGGAAAAAACAATATTGGATGATCGTCGTTTAGAAATCATGACAACACTGAACAGTCATGGAGCGTTGGACCAGTTTTCAAAACTTCAAGAGGAACTGACTCGTCAACAGGCAACCGTGGAAGAATTGAAGAAGAAAGCGGCACTTGCAAGGCAGCTTGATTCTGAGACTACTGAACTGACGATTGAGCGAGCAAAGATTAAGCAGCGACTTACCGCCGACCTGGACGACAAGGCCGTCAAGCTCAACGAGTCGATTGTTATCTTCGAAGAATTCTCGAAGCAAATTTCTGACCACGAAGGAAGTTTAGTCATCGAGCCGAAGGACAATGGCCCGGAGTTTTCGGTCAACGTCGAAGGCAAAGAAAGCAAGGGGATTCGCAACATGCAGATCTTCTGCTTTGACATGACGCTTGCGGTGCTTTGGGCCAAACGAAATGCCGGGCCAGGTTTTTTGGTTCACGACAGTCATCTATTCGACGGAATGGACAGTCGGCAAGTCGCCCGAGCGATCGAAATCGGCGCGAGTCAATCGCAACAGTATGGATTTCAGTACATAGTGTGTATCAACTCTGATCAACTAAAGGCTGCGGAGTTTTCCAGTGGCTTCGATCCGTCTGTTTATCGAAACACCGTCGAGATCACTGACGCGTCAGAAACTGGTGGGATATTTGGGACACGGATTCGGTGACGATTACCTGTTTAATACTTTCGCCGACATGCAGGCAATATTGTGATTCCTGATCCATTTGAAAGAACCGTCCGAATTCCGGTCCAATGGATTGACGGACAATGGCAGTTGATTGGCGGCGGGAAGCTGCCGGAACTGCAGCCGAACGTTTGTGCTGATTTGTCCATGCCGGCAATCGCACTTGCCAACGATGAGGAACGAGCCCGTTGGACCTCTGGGGAAACCGTTCCGTTTTTGGCGACGGGCACGGAGTTGTTTGCGCAGGTGAACCGCAACCGTGTTCCAGGAAATCTTAGCGATCATGCCCTGGAAAAAAACTACAAACTGGGGCACCCAAGCGCCTTCGTTCCGTTCAATCTTATATCCGATGTCTCGCTTTCATTTACTCCAGGTAAGAAAGCCGGACTGGCGGGCAGTAAATGCCGCATCCCGTCCCTCGAAATTGAAGTCGACAGCATCAATGAAGCTTTGACACGGATCAGTCAGGCTTTCGAACCTAATCGCAAATCCTTCGGTGGAAGCGTCTTTTTAAAGGTGTTCATCGAACGAAATACCAGAATGATCCCTTTGGATGACTTGCGGGACCAGAAAGCCAGTGTCGCCGCACTGGACGCCGCACGTCCACGCGATCGATGTGACTCCTGGCTTGAATTGTCTGTTTCGTTATCACGAGTTTCGGATATTTGGAACGCTCATACGCAACGACGGTTGACGGAAGCATCGTCGAATGGCTTTGTGACACGCCCGTGCATCATGCGAACACCTAAAGCCTCAGACAAACTGCTCGAACAGTCTGCGTCGGAATACTTTGATTTCCGCACGAAGACCATGATTTATTCGGATGCAGGGCTGATTGAGCTAATGAATCGATTTCACGATCCGAAAGAGACATCGGAGGAGATTCAAAAACTTCGCGGACTTCATGAAGCCATGGATCGTGCTGTGCTGAATGCATATGGCTGGCAAGATCTGGCTTTGTCCGCACGCTGTGAATTCCTGCCGCCCCAAGGGGTTAAGCAACCGCGTTTCTTTCGACGTTCGGCGCAAGACGAGAGAGATATCCGCCTGCGTTGGACGGACGAGTTTAGCCAGCGTGTGCTCGACCGATTGCTTGCGATTGCCGATGGCGCAGGCGAGCTCGTTGATGAAGCGAAAGGGTAGCTGATAGGGAAGTTACGATATCATGGCCAAAGCGAAATCACCGAAAACTTCTCTGTCCAAGCGGAAGCCCAGCGCTGTTGCGATTCCCAGCCTGCTTGGTGATATTCGGCAGGTCGTCGATGCCGCTCGCCAGCAAACGGCTCGCGCGGTTAATTCGGCGCTGGTGATGATGTATTGGCAGATTGGCAAGCGGATTCGAGAAGACGTACTGCAGAATGAACGAGCGGAGTATGGGAAGGAGATTGTTGTGACGTTGTCGCAACAATTGACCGAGGAATACGGAAAGGGGTTCGGGCTTCGAAATCTGGAGCAAATGATCCGGTTCACCGAGGTTTTCCCGGACGTACAAATTGCGCAGACACTGTCTGCGCAATTGAGCTGGAGCCATTTCACAGAGATTATTCGGTTCGAAGACCACTTGAAACGCGAATTCTACGCTAAGATGTGTCGCGTCGAACGCTGGAGCGTCCGCACGCTCAGGCACAAGATCGGGCACTTGCTTTACGAACGCACGGCAATTGCTAAAAAGCCGGACAAATTGATCGAACAGGATATCACGGCACTGCGAGACGAAGATCGCCTGACGCCCGACATGGTCTTCCGCGATCCGTACTTCCTGGACTTCCTGGGGCTCAGCGGCCACCCTATCGAAAAGGACGTTGAAGACGCAATTTTGAAGGAACTGGAGTCCTTCATCCTGGAGATGGGCACCGATTTCGCCTTCATCGCGCGTCAAAAGCGAATCACGATCGACAGCGAGGACTACTACATCGACCTGCTGTTCTATCATCGGCGGCTTCGCTGCCTGGTGGCGATCGATCTCAAGTTGGGCAAGTTTCAGGCGGCCGACAAGGGCCAGATGGAGCTTTACTTGCGATGGCTGGAACAGCACGACGTCCAACAAGGTGAAGCTGCACCGTTGGGTCTGATCCTGTGCGCAGAAAAGTCTGCCGAGCATGTGGAGCTGCTCCGGTTGGAAGACAGCGGGATTCGCGTGGCTCAGTACTTAACCGAGTTGCCATCAAGACAACTGCTCCAGAGCAAGCTGCATGATGCAGTCCTGCTGGCACGCGAGAGACTGGCAAAGCAGGAACAACGCCAGTTGAACCAGATCACTGAGCATGAAGAGTCATGAGTACAGCAACAACGCCCATTGAAGTTTCCGGGGGCCTGCGCGATGCATCGCAAATCGATCTGATTTGGCTTTCCGGTGCGCTGGTCGATATTTCTGCGATAGCTGTTTGCACATGCGGGCGTTCGAATAGTTTAAAAGGCAATCCCTCTTGACTGGTTTTCATATTCAACAAATCGATGCGAGTCTTTCCGAGGACTTGGAGCAACTTGGTACCAAGCCAAAGTTTTGGTTCACACATGAGGGACGGCGAACGTTGTTTAAGGCAGACAACCGGGAAACCGGCGAGGACTGGGCGGAAGTTATTGCGTCTGGAATATGTGGGTTATTAGGTCTACCGCACGTGCCTTATGAGCTTGCGCATGACACGCGTAATGATTTGCCTGGTGTTATCTGCCCCAATATTGCAACCAAACCACGGACGCTCGTCTTGGGTAACCAATTGATGGTTGAAGTGGACCCAGACTATCCCGCGAACGAAGATAAGAAATATGGCGTTCGTCAGCACACGGTGGCGGCCGTCGCAAAGGTTCTCGAAAAGCTGGAACCTCCGCCTGCAGAAGGCACGTGGAAACCTGCGGATGTTTGCTGCACCGCCGTGGATGTGTTTATCGGCTACGTTTTGCTGGATGCCTTGATCGCCAATCAAGATCGTCATCATCAGAATTGGGGGGCCATTCGAAGTGAGGGAAGAAGCTGGCTGGCTCCGACGTTTGATCACGGTGCGGGCCTGGCTCGCAACGAACCTGATCTGAAGCGTAGACGTCGCTTAGATGCCGGTGACCGACAGCGACAGATTGAGGCATTTGCAAAACGCGCGAAATCGAGTTTCTACGGTTCGACTGCTGACAGCAAAACGCTGCATAGTCACGATTGCTTTGCGAAATGGTGTTCAATTAACGATGCCGCAGGAGACTTTTGGATCGCGCGTCTGGGCGGGATTGCGCGGTGGCAGTTTGCCGAACTAATCGAACAAGTCCCCGAAGCGAGGATGACTTCGACGGCTAAAGAATTTACACTGGAGCTGCTGCTAACAAATCAAAAAATACTGCTTTCCAAAGGGAATTAAGTCTCGTGAAACCCATTGCATCGCTCTTTGTCGCTTGGCATACCGAAACGCCGAGTCCTCGTTGGGGGCCGGTTGCGAGGGTTGATGCGATTTCCGGGCTGTCCAGAAGCTCGTCAAGCTACCGTTTCTGTTACACGCAGGGGGCACGCAGCCTTGCAGGTTTCCAACCGTTTGATGGCATGACGGATTTGGATGCGATTTACCAGTCCGACGCATTATTCCCTGTGCTGTTAAATCGATTGCTCCCAAAATCTCGGCCAGAGTACAGCGACTTTCTTCGCTGGAATGATTTTAATCCCGCCGATCCCCCAGAGCCGTTGGTGCTGTTGCAGCGGAGTGAGGGCATTAAAAAGACGGATGCAATTGAAGTGTTTCCTTGCCCGGTCCCAGATGACCACGGCTGTTATCTGAACTATTTCTTTGTGCACGGGATGAGATATCAACTGGACCGCGACGACGCGATTCAAGCACTGTCGCAGATGCGTCGGGGAGATCGTTTAACGTTGCGTTGCGAACCGGATAATCCTGTCGATCCGTTTGCGGTCGCGATTGACTCTGGAGCCACGCATCTCGGGTATGCGCCTCGTTATTTGGCATACGATCTGACGCGGCTTTTGCGGGATTGCCCCAGCGGTACAGTCAACTTATTCGTGCAAAAGATTAATTCGGACGCGCCATTTCAACAGAGGCTCCTGTGTCGATTCCAAGGATGTTGGCCGGCGAACTTCAAGCCGTGCAGTGGCCCTGAATTTGAGCTTATTCCCGAATTAGTTGGTGTGTAAATCAGCTTGCTCTTATTTCGAGCGTGCAACCGTGTGGCCCGATACCTGACCGAACTGCCGCCAAAGAAAGTGCTCGAAAAGAAGCTGCATGACGCGATTGCCTTGGCAACCGAGCGTTTCTCGCGGCTCAGCAGCGAGCCGCAGGAGCCTGTGACGCCGCAGCCCAATGTCGGTCAAAGTGGTGCCCCAGCGGCACGACGTCAGGCCGAGAAGAAAAAACAAAATAAGCCAAAGCGGTGACCAGACGTGTCACTCGCGTGAATGAAACTTGATCCATTCGATTTGACCGAAAACGCGGCTAGGCAGGTAGGCATACAAATGTCGGAACAAGTCATCACGGATTGCTCCCCTGCCAGCTCGTCAGGCAGGAAGCCGAGGTTGGTATGCTAGACACAAGCCGTAATCTGCGCAGCGTTCCGATTTTAACTTGTGATCGCCGCGTGAAGCGGCCAGCACAAGTTGAAATCCGCGGGCTAGGATGACTTTTGGGGCTAGCTTGCGAACCTAATTCACCCACGAGACGAGCTTGTGGGGGTCACAAAAGAACTATTGAACTTGCAGAACAACTATGACCACAGCCGCTGATATTCGCAAAGAACTCGTCGACGTTTTGGCGCTCGATCTGGTGGGACCACGCGATGCGTTGGGCTTGCAAGACGAAGTCCTGCGGCAACCGCCGTCGCTGTGGTATTTGACGGGCTTTCTGGTGCCTGTCGAAGCGAGTGATGATCAGAAACAAGATGCCGACGCGGAGGACGAAGCTGACGAGTTGAACGATTCGAAGGGGACCGACGACGCGGCGGCCCCTGAGGCAGTCACGGCGAGAAAAGCGAGGTTTCCTTCGTCAATCGGGATGAGTGTGCTGCTGTCGTCCGCGGCCGTTGATTTGACGGCGACGGTTTCATGGGGCGATTATGTTGCGTTCGATGCCGACGAGGGGCACAGCCGATTGTGGAAACGGACAGGGCACATTGAAACGATTCCGATCAAAGTCGTTTTCAAAGATCGCTGGAAGACCGAAGTTGGTGTTCCCAACAGTCGCGGACTGTCGATCCTGGTCTCGCTGCGAAAGGTGCCGGCAACGAGCGGTGATGGCGGCATTCCGGCTGGCACTTTCAGCGCGTCATTGTTCTTGGTGAACAATCGCGTGCCCGGAAAAGATGAGGCCCCGGATCAGCAGTTTGTTTTTCAAGCTTGTCTGAAGGTCGAATCAAAGACGCCTTTTGTGCCACGCCCCAATTTGCATTCGCTGGAGACCGACGATTGGGATGTTCGCGTTGCCGACCTGCAGTATCGGGACGCGTGTGAGTTTGCGGTCGGCCATAATGTTTCAACACGAGCGATTTTGGAGGAAGGTGTTTGCCATCAGGTTCAAACGGATTTCTTGCCGTCGGCCGAAGTCGAACGGGTTGCACCAGCGGCGATGCCTGATGTGATTCTGTCGATGAGTGCGCTTGCGAAGTTGCCCGATGCCGAAACCGCGAAAGCGAGCTTGTCGCCACTGGTTACCGGGTATCGCAATTGGATCGAGCAACAGCGTAAGGAGCTTCCGGCTGTATCGGCGCGGCGAAAGGAGATCGCCGGGCGATTGCTCGACCACGCCGCCGCGGCGGCCAGTTGTATCGAAGAAGGGATTGCCCAACTGGCGAATCC
>DNWZ01000420.1 GCA_003506095.1 Planctomycetaceae bacterium
AAAATCTCGAATATCGACGGTTCGTTGTGGCGAAAAACGCTGGGTCCATTCATCAATCGCGGCGTATGTAATCGCAACAACCAGCACAATGCCAATCTTTCGCATCACACTTCGCCGCGCAGGCACGACCCAGTAAAGCAGCGTGGCGAGGCCGAAAAACGCAGCAAAATGCTGGACCTTGTCGTTCACGCGGCCCCCGAGTTGCGGTGGCGATGGCATGTGTGTACCGGTGAACAGACAAATCCAATAAACAACCAGCACAAGTGTCGCCAGGCGAATTCCGAAGACGGTGGTTCGGGTAAGCTGAGGCATGGCTAAAATAGGTTGGTTGTCGCTGGCAATCGTCTGGCCGTTTCTTGGTGGGGCGAAAGTTGCATAAGAACTTACGTCAAGAATGGCGGTTGCCCTGGTCGTTTCTTTTGGCCCGATTATTTCTATTTCTTTGGATAAATTTTTGATCATGTCTTTTATCACTGAGCAATTCGTTCGAGCGATCAAAACGTTCGCGTTACTAGCCGTTTTGGCCGCTCCAGCGGTGACCTGTGCAGACGATGCCGCCAAAAACAAAGACAAAAATCCGACCGTAAAGCCCACAGAAACGCCAAAACCGGCTGAAGCGAATTCTGAGCCAAAGTGGACTGCTTTAGATATCCGCGCTGAAGGCTCTTGGGTGCAATCCCTATTTGGCGGCGACGGAGAAATGGAAATTGCTGATGGCGTTATTTCGCTTGGGTTCGGCGACCCGTTAACCGGAGTCCGCTGGGAAGGCGACTTTCCGCGCCAGCAATACGAAATCTCGCTCGAGGCTCGGCGGACCGCCGGTTTCGACTTTTTTTGTGGCATGACAGTGCCAGTCGGAAAAGAACGTTGCAGCTTGATTCTTGGCGGGTGGGGCGGATCGTTGGTCGGTCTGTCGAGCATCGGCGGCGAAGATGCGGCGCACAATGAGACGATGTTGATTCGCGAGTTTGAACAGAATCGGTGGTATCAGGTGCGGATGCGGGTGACGCAAAAGCGATTGCAAGTCTGGTTGGATCGCGAACAGATCATCGATTTTGAACGTGATGATCGTCCGCTGGATATTCGCGCCGAAATGGAGCAATCGACTCCGCTGGGCATTGCCGCGTTTCAATGCGAATCGCAAATTCGCAACGTCCGGTATCGAAAAATCGAAGATCCCGACGGCAAAGACGCCATCGAAAAGAAGTAAGCACAACCCCTTATCCATTAAATCCGCCTCAGCTAATCGCTCGCAAAAGGAATCCGGTCGGTGATTGAATACAGATTTGGTGACGAATCCGATGAGGAATCGCCAGAATACGACTTTGCATCTGGCGGTCCGATCGACAGCGACCTGATGTGGATGCGGCGTGCGGTAAACCAAGCCCGATTGGCGGCTGAAGCGGACGAGGTTCCCGTCGGTGCATTGATCGTTCGGGGTGGGCAAGTTCTTGGCCAAGCTCACAACGGCCGCGAGCAATTGAAAGACCCGACGGCGCACGCCGAAATGATCGCGATCACGCAAGCGGCCTCCGCGATCGAAGATTGGCGACTGGAAGGTTGCACGCTTTATGTGACGCTGGAGCCGTGCGCGATGTGTGCTGGCGCGATCCTGCTGGCCCGGATCCCTCGCGTCGTCTTCGGCGCCAGCGATCCCAAAGGTGGTGCGGTTCACAGTTTGTATCAACTGTTAACGGATCCGCGGCAAAATCATCGCTGCGAAGTGGTACCCGGAGTTCTTGGGCCCCAATGTGGGCAACTTCTCACCCAGTTTTTTGCTGCGAAGCGGGCGATGGGAAAGAAGTAGGCTTGGGGGGCAAAACGCCGGTGGCGACGAACCGGCGGCGACACGAAGAATCTTCACATCGGCTAGTCCACCAAAAGCGGGGTTGCGTCGGGTAATTTGTGCCGATTTTAGGGCTGTGCACGACAAACTAAGTTCATCCCTGACGACCAGACTGACCGATACTATCCGCACAACCCTATCTGAATCGGTTGGCAATGACGTTTGTCGCTTCATCGCGATGACGAATTCCAAGCGTATTGAGCAATAGAGTTGGCTGATCGGTCGTCATGGGGGGTGAGTCCTGTGGCGGCAGGTCGTCATTGTAACGGTTTTCGGGCGGGGAATCGCTTCGCCATCGAACGAACGCACAACGGTGGAATCAACCATGTCGGTACGGAAGCTGGCACTCGCGGCCCTTTGTCGGGTCAATTCGTTGCGACAATCGCTGGCCGAGAATCGGACGCCGATCGTCCGAGGCATCGCGATCACCGCGGGGCTTTTCTTGGCGTCCGGCGACAACTTGGCACAGGCCGGTGGCGGACATCAATTGCCGCCACACGACCCGCTCATGCTCGACGCCGATTATCAATGGTTCGAGCCGATCACGGCGGCCGACTTGGCTGACCTCAAACCAAAGAAACGGGCCAATACCGGTTGGTACGGCGGCGTCGATCGCTTGAACCTGTGGCTGACTCGGCCCGAGAACGAGCAGAGTGATTGGTTGCTCGATCGAGGAACTGGTTACCGACTCGATCTCGGTTACATGCTCGATAACGATCATGGCTGGGCAATGTCTTACATGGACTTCAGCGTCAATGCTTCCGAAGGCTACGATCGCGAGCGACTGAATCGTTATAATCTCGGAGCACTCGAGGGTGAACCTGAAGTCGTCGGTCCTCCCTTCGGCGAAGTCGTGCCTGTATCGGACGACAACAACTTCGGGTTCAACAATCGCTTCGTTCAGGTCCGCAACAGCGAAAACATCGCCGACTTCCGCAGTCTCGAGCTCAATAAAACCTGGAGGCTGGAACCGTATCACTACGGCGGAATGCTTGAGCCCTTGGTCGGTGTGCGTTACATGCGATTTATTGATACCTATCAACGCATGAACTACACCACCGGTTTATTCCCTAATCCAACAACCGGTATTGATGACTTGCTAGGCGGCGAATTGGTGACCACCGAACAGTCCCAAGCGACCAACGATTTGGTGGGCGGTCAGGTCGGTTTCCGCTACTTCAAGTTCGTTGACCGGTTCCGTTACTCAGCTGAACTTCGTGTGTTCGCCCTGGGCAGCTATCAATCCAACCGACAGCAAACTTTTGAGGAACTGACGTTGTATGATGGCGATACCGTTGATCCAGGTGATGAAGTCCAGCATTTCATCTCCGAAACGAATCGCCCGCTCTACGGCAAGAACAACGACTTCGCTTGGGGTTTCGATATTCGCAGTGAATTGAGTTACACCTTGTCGCGAATGATCGAGCTGCGAAGCGGTATTCAGGTGATCGACATCGAGCAAGGGATCTGGAGAGGACGATTGGTAGACAACACCAGTTCTAACCAACGAGCCTTGATGGCAGGCCTGACGTTCGGTGTAACGCTCAATCGTTAGCCGATCGAATCGGATCAACTGCGAACTCCAAAGAAATCGAAACGAAGAAAAGCGGTGAGTGCCGGGGGGGACTCATCGCTTTTCTTCGTTTGTCTGCTGATTGCTACGCTTAACCCTTCGCGGCGATCGATCGCAATTCATCAATCTCGACGCTCAAGCGATGACGCAGTGGGCTTTCCGGTCGTAACTCATCAAGCAACTCTTCGGCTCGATCCAAATCGGCTTCAGTCCGCTCCGGCGAAGTCAGCAATTTGCGAAAAGTCTTTTCAACACTCGATTCGGTCAACATCGTTTTATCTCTCAGCAAAAATCGTTATCAAAAAAGCACACCCAGATTCCAACACGGACGCCCCGTCGTTCACGACTGCGAACCAAAGCATCAATCCACAGACCGATTCTATGCCATGTTGCAATTGCCGCAAGCGTTAAAGCGTAATTCAGGCCACAAAGTAGTAGGCAGACTCCGTGTGCCGTAACCAAAGTGAAACCGACCTGCTGACGGCACTCGGAGAGTGCCTGCTACTTTAATCCAAAGTGTGAAAAACCATCCCACTGAGCAATTTCGGGTAAAAGTACGTGCTCTTTGCTGGCATTCGTTCGCGATTCAAGCTGATCGCTTCCACGTCGCTAACCCGTGCTGGCATTACCAATGCCGCCAGCGAAAACGGCTCGTCCGATTCGTTCTCGCTCAAGGTCGCTTCGCCCCTCAGTCCCTGAATCACCTCGTCAACCTGATGGACATACGTCGGCTTGGGATGTCCAACCGCCCCCAGCAAATCGTCGATCACCAAGCGATGCAACAAACTGACGCCCAGCGAACGCCACCGATCGCTTTGGCCAGCGGCGATCCGCCGCATCGCTTCATCTGCCCCTGACGCCGCGTCGCACAACACCCACTGCGAATCCCCAGCGGCCCACAGCGCCATCAACCCCTGACGGTTTTCGCTCTCCATGCGTTGCCAAACCGGAAACGCAGCATCCAGCCCCGAACCGATTTTTTGGCAATCAAACATCGGTCGCAACCGCTCGATGATCTGGTCGCTGGAAAACTGCGGCGTCCCACGCAGCAGCCGATGCGTCGGCAGGACGATCATTCCCGGATCGTTCATGCTGACCAACTGCGTCATCACAAAATTGGCCGGATGATCGTCCGCGATCCCGCCGTCACGCTCGATCAAATAATCGCGATAATTGCAGGCTGTTTCGTAACGATGATGACCATCGGCGACAAACATCGGCTTGTCACGCATCCACTCGCTCACCTTCGCCAAAACGGCCGCATCAGTAACCACCCACATCGAATGCTCGACCCCCAAATGGTCCGTCGCTTCGATCGGCGCCAGCGACGCTGCGGCGGTTTGTAACAGGTCCTGCGCCTCGTTCGTCGCATCGGGATAAAGCCCGAAGATTTGGCTGCAGTTGGTTCGACACGCCATGGTCAACTTCAGCCGATCGACCTTTGCCTTGGGCAACGTTTCTTCGTGAGGATAAATATTTCCTTCACCAAACTTTTGCAGCCGCACCCGTCCCATGAACCCACGGCGAACAATCGTTTGGCCGTCGTACTGGAATCGTTGGTTGTAGACATAAAACGCCGGCGACGGATCACGGCGGAGCGTGCCATTGGCCTGCCAAGTCCGAAAGAAATCGGCCGCTCGCTCGTACTTCGCATCTTCCCCATCGCCCGCTTCCGGGCGGTTCAAAATGACACGAACGACGTTCGCATCGTGGCGTCGATACAGAGCGTCTTGCAAATCCGGATCGATCACGTCGTACGGCGGCGCGATCACATCAGACAGCGATCCGACAACGTTCAGGTCGTATCGAAGACCTGCAAACGGGGCGATAGTCGGCATAAGTCGTTGCTCCGAAAAGAGTGGGCCAGCGATTGGGCAGAGAAACTGCCCATGGGAGTCGCAATTGTAGGGTGCTGCGATCAAGCTATTAACGATCGGTCGGAAAAAATGATCCTCGGTCGTTCGGTTCTCTCGACGCCAGCCGCTCGTTATTCTCACCCCATGCTTGAACCGATCAGGCCGAGCCCACAAATCGCGGTGTATTTTTGAACGCAATGGAGGAGAAAAACGGATCGCCGCGGCCACTGCCTAGGCGAGTTCTCAATCGTCTTGAAATTGATCAAGCCGTTTTCTTTGCCATGGCGTCGCGCGGATGGCAATTCGTCGCAGGTCCGGTCACGGTTGTATTGATCGGGATGTTTTTTACCGGCGAGGTGCAGGGTTACTACTACACGTTCTGGAGCTTGATCGCACTTCAGACGATCTTTGATTTTTCGTTCCAGCCAGTGATTGTGAACTTTGCCAGCCACGAATGGGGCGAGCTGTCTCAGGGTGGTGCAAACCTATCGACGGTTGACAAGGCAACGATCGGCCAGCACCGGTCAATATCGCGGCTGGCCAGCTTGTTGCGTGGTTCCTTGCTATGGTACGGCGTCGCGGCGGCTCTCTTTTTTGCAGTTGTCGGCGTCGCGGGAGTCGCTTTTTTCTCACAGGCTGAATCGAGCCAGGCTGAATCGAGCCAGCGACTGTCCTGGCAGCCAGCTTGGCTATTTTTGGTCGCCTTAACTGCGGTCAATTTTTGGACTGTCCCATTCTTGGCGATCCTCGAGGGGTGTGGCCAGGTTCGCAGTGTCTATCGATTGCAGTTCGCGCGGGCTGTGCTGGGCAACATAGCGGTTTGGATATTGATTCCACTTGGCGCGGGTCTTTGGGTGACTGTCGCCGTAGCGGCCGTGCGGCTGATTTGTGAACTCATCTGGTTGGTTTCATTTCACAGCGATTTAATCTCAACGCTCATGCAGCGTCCGACCGGGGAACGAGTCAATTGGCGCCAGGAGGTTTGGCCCTTTCAGTGGCGAATTGGCATGAAGGGCTTGCTGGGGTTCCTCAATGCTTCGCTGATGAATCCGGTCATATTTTTTTACCATGGTGAAGTATCAGCGGGCCAGTTCGGAATGACCTGGCAGATCCTCACTTCGCTTCAGGCTGCATGCGCTTCGTGGATCAGGGCACGCACCGCAATGTTCGGAGTTTTGATCGCCCGCCGCGAGTTCACCGAACTCGATCGGGTTTACTTTCGGCTTTTGGCGATATCATTCGCATTCTTAGCGTTAGGATCCGCAGCGTTTTATTCGATGATCCTCATACTAAATCATCTTGCAATCGGCCTTGCCGATCGCCTGCTGGCTCCGTTACCGACCGCGATGCTTTCGCTAGCTATCGTCGTTCTGATTATTTCCGAAAGTCAGTGGGTTTACATTCATGCGCACAAGCGGTCGCCGCATTTTGGCCTAGCCACTTTCGGCTCATTGCTCAGCGGTGTATTGACGTGGTGGTTTGGGCGACAATTCGGCGTGATCGGTGTTTCAGCCACCTACTTGTTTATGACTGCGTTCTTTTACCTACCTCTTTGGACAGCAGTATGGTGGACTTGTCGCTCTCATTGGCACCAAGATCTAGGGTCTTAGCAAGCTGTGGGCGTTTTTAATTGCTGGACCAATTCCGCCACTCGTCTCGCGACTTGTGTCAGGTCGTGATTTTGTGCCAAGTATGCGTCAACCTCGCGCCAGTCGATCATGGGGGCCTTCCATTGCGACAGGATTCGTGTTGGCAATTTGTCGCAATCACCACCGCAATCGACTCCGGCGCCGCTGGCTTGTAAAAAACCGTCAAAGTCGTTTAAGGAGACGATGGGCGTGTGAGATGCTCCGGCTTGCAGCAGGACGTTTGGAAATCCCTCGCAACCGGGATCGCCGGTCGATACGAACATGCCCGCCCCAGCAAAAAGATTGGGCATTCGTTCGAACGGGACATGCGAGAGGATTTCGACATTGGGCGGTTTTTGCCGCATGACCTGGTCTTCGACTTCCCGCTCGCCAGGATTAATGACCATTTTGAAGCGAATGGTCGGGCACTTAGATGCCGCTTGGATCATCATCAAAGGCCGTTTGTGGAATGAATCGTAGCGGGCGATCCAAAGCACGTATCTGTCGGTGTTTTGTTTTGGCAATTTCCACTCGTGCACGTCGATCGGATTGCGAATCAATTCACCCTCGCGTTCGAATCTCTGTTTCAGCAAATTGAGTTGATGACGTGTTTGGCAAACGATGGATGTTGAATTGCGAATCGCAAACAAACGGTCTTCCGACGGATCGCCCCACTGCGACACAAAACTCTGGCCGCTTGCCAAACGTTCATCCAAATCGGAGTTGGACTGTATGAAAAGAATGCTCGGCTTGCCTTGCTCGATTGCGGTTGCGACCATCCGGGCCGTGTCTGCGGTGACGCCAAAACCTGCCCAAACCGCTGGGCATCGCCCGAGCAATCGGGGATCGGGCACCATCGCCAGTGGGTCGCGGTTTCGCAGCGGTCGCGTAATCAACAACCACGGCATTTTGTAGAGCAGAGACGGGTGAAAACGCTTTAGCCGCAACTTAGGCGAAAAGTCGACATGATCCGAAACAAATCGCCGTGTCTTTGCAAAACGATCGACAGAAATCCATAATTCGACTCCATTCTTCTGGTGAGGATACCCGCTCCGACTCGCAGCGACCGCCAGTGCAACGTGAACATCGGCTTGCGCCGCCAAGGCGCGAGCAAGTGTCCAAAGCCCGGTTTCGGCCCCACCGATGTTTTTGCCCGCATCCGGGAAAATTGCTGGCAACGCTTGCCATGCTACTATCCCCAGCAGCGGGCGTGCCATTGCCGTTTGGGCATTCTGAATTTCAGCGGGTTCAAATGACTGGCGAACCGTTTCACGAGAGTTCACTTGCAAAATTGCCTCAAAAAATTGGTTGAACAGCCTGATTGGAGAAGTCGAATGCAGGATTGATCCAGCCTCATCGCTTTTGCCTGGTCGTTTCATGACAAAAGCGATATAATAAAGCCCATGGACGCCATGGGTTTGGTTGCCGCTCGGCTTATTGACGTTAGTTCTTGTTCTCTCGCACCTTTGTGAAAATCCCGATGTCAGATTGGCAAAGCTATTCCCGGTCAATTGTCATCTTCTTTGCGTTGGCGTCGGCCGCAAGCGGGCTTACCGCTCGCTGCTACGGGTACTCTCCCGAAGATCCCGAGGTACGTGCAATGGTCGACCGAGGTGTGAAGTATCTCGAAGGCTTAGCCGAAAAGGATCTTCGGCAGGCCAATTGGGGCGGGGAGGACGGCCAAGTGATGCTTGCTGGATACGCTCACTTAAAAGCGGAAGGAAATTACGAGGCTCCTCTGGTTAAAATGGCCACCAAAGTTGCACTGGACATTGTCGCCGCAGCCAAACAAAATCGGGGTGTTTTGAGACGGAATGCTAAAACGAATTACGAAGTGGCGGTTGCTATTATGCTGCTTGCCGACCTCGATCCTCAGGAGTACCGTGAGAGTCTGCAAATTTTAGGCGAAGGCCTTTTGGCGTTACAAATGTCCCACGGCGGATACGGCTACGAAGGACAGGCCAATGGAAACGTTTCGCAAACGCAATACATTGTCCTGGCGATGTGGACTCTCGATCGAGCGGGGATCGAGCTGTCGCTCGATCGAGTAAATCGAACCGTCTTATGGCTTCTTCGAGTCCAAGACCCCTCTGGGTTCTGGACGTATATTGCAGATGATCCGGGCGTTGGAAGGCCACTGCAAAAACAGACGACCAAAGAAATGTCGTGGTCAAGTTGCTTGTCCGGTGGAAGTGCAGCGTTGATCTGCGCAGATATCTTTCGGCTTTGGGGTTCGAGTACAGAGCGAAAAGACATTCCCGGCCTGCCTAAAGCAGTCAAGGTAGTAGAGGAGGACAGCTTAATCGACAAACGTCGCAAATTGGCCGCTGTCAAGCCAGAGGTGATCCTAGCGGCAAATAGCCGAATGGACGGATTTCGCAGGCAAAACCCGTTCGTCCGCGGCAATCAAGCCGACTGGTTTTACTACATGCTTTACTCAATGGAACGATACGAAAGTTTTGTTGAAATCGCCAGCGGCAAACCAGGGATTAATCCAAATTGGTACGATGATGGCGTCAAGCAATTGATGTCACTTCAGGACAGTTCCGGAGCTTGGGGAACGAAAGACAAGGTGTGGAATCGCCCGCCAGTCTGCACCTCATTCGCGATCTTATTTCTGATCCGAGGAACCAAAAAATCAATCGGTAAACTGAGCGAAGGGCGACTGGCAGGTGGCTACAAATTGCCTACAGATACAACGAAAATCGTTGTTTCAGGAACGCAGATTCAGGGCGAACCGGAGGTGAATGCGGTTACCGACTTGTTGTCGTTGCTCGAGTCTGATGGGGCGTTGGAAAAAGATGCCAAGTCGATTCCTGAAGATCTGAAATTGGAATCAGACCCTAAACGACGAAGCCTTCAGATCGATCGACTCGAGAGATTGCTGCGTGGAAGTGAGTCTTGGCAGGCGCGACGCGTCGCAGCCAAAGTTCTTGGGTCGAGCGATGAATTACGCGTGGTTCCGTCTCTGATCTTTGCTATCAGTGACCCCGATACGCTCGTGCGTTCCTACGCGGTTGATGGATTGCGTTTTCTTAGTCGAAAGTTTGATTATGCAGACTTGCCCAACAAGCCCGATTTCAACGAGATCCGGGAAGCACAAAAGCTGTGGCGAAATTGGTACCTGACGATTTATCCCGGTTATGTGTTTCTCGACCCAAATCCATGATTTCTATTCGGCTAGGCTCTAATCGAAAAGCGACGTGCCCTTTTCGGTAATTCGCGTTTAATGGTGATTCTGCCTTCAACGTATCTTGCCTTTACCAGATAAAGCCTAGTGAAATTTCATTAAGACGATAGGCCATGTTATCTTTGAGTTCATCTTACACAGCCTGTCGCCACGCCACATTGCAACTCATCATCTTTGCAATTCTCACTTCGATAGCTGTCTATTTGTTTGCGGTATTGCATACGTATTCTAAGCCTGTCGAAGCATGCACTACCATGCCGATATCGGCGGCTCATGGCTGGATTTACTTTCAGTCGGTCTTGCTGCTTACGCCAGCAGTATTGTTGGGGCTCCTTGTCGCAAAGTCCCGCGCCCGTATCGGCGCCATAGTCGGCATGGTTGCCGTTGCGATTACTGCTTTGGCTTTTGTCCTGGACGTTGTTGCGTTTAATGCAGTTCGAGAGCGATTGTTTTCGGATACCACGGCAAAGGTTTTGTGGGTTCTTATGCCCGGGTTGATATCAAACATAAACTTCGCAATGGTCGTTGTCGGTATACTGGCAATCACATCGGTCATTGTTTATTTCGCTGGCGCTTTTTACGGCTCGGCCGCTCTTGCAAGGCAAATAGTCTGTGATGAACGTCAGTCTTCGTCAAAGCATTTGGTTGCAATGTCGATGTTGATATTGGTTGCCTTGTCTGCCGTCCCTCTTTACCGAGGCTCGATTACCATCGATGAAATGCGAACGAGTTCTGATCGTCATCCGCTCTTCGTTACATGTGTGATCAGCCATGCGAATCAAGGTGTTCCTGCGCCGTCCGGGCAGATCGCAGTGGAAGGAGCGATTCGTGCCCTTGGGGCAGGTGATCGGATCTCGCAAGTCGAAGAGGATTATCCACGCCTTCAAGTTAACACAATGCCTAGTGACGCTCCGCCAGACATCCTTCTGGTTGTGGTCGAATCGTTTCGCAGGGAAGTGATACAAAAAGACATTGCCCCCAATCTCTATAAACTGGCTAATCGTGGAGTTTGGGCGAAAAATCATTTCTCCACGAGCAATGCCACCAATATGGGTATGTTCAGCGCTTTGTATGGATTGGAGCCAGTGTGGTTCGACCGTGGAGTGAGTTGGAAGCCAGCGATGAGTACGCTGTTTTCTCAGGCGAACTATAGGCTGGGCTTTTTCGGCGGAAGCGAACACTGGGATACGTTCCGCATGGATACATTCGTAAATCCAGATCTTTACGACGAGTTCTACACTTCGCCAGTCGCATGGACGGAATCAGATATTTCCATGAGAGACAGGGCATCTGCTTTTCTTTCGAGGGACGAAATCGGCCCGGGGCCTCGGCGTCCACGGTTAGCAGTGCTTTATCTTTATAGCACCCACTTCGACTACCATAGCGAGCCCGAAGATCAGTTGGATCAACCAGCTTCCAAGGGGCAATTGACGTCAGCGTATGGGCCTTCAACTAGAGATGAAGTTTGGAATCGCTATCTAAACAGTGTTCGTTTCGTCGATCGTATACTCGGCCCGTTGCTGACCGAGGACCGGATCGTTGCCGTAATCGGAGATCATGGAGAATCATTCTTAGAAGATGAATGCCGGCTTCACGGTATTCGTATCTCTGAGTATCAAAATGCGACTCCAGCAATCATCGCTGGGCCCGGTATTGCGGTTCATGAATTGGATCAATTGACATCGCACACCGATATCTTGCCAACACTCCTGGATGCCGCAAGCATTTCGGTAGCCGGAGGCGAGGTGCTGGAGGGGCTGAGCATGCTTGCTCCAGACTTGCCAGCGAATCGGTTGATGATTACTCGAAATTATATGAAGCCCGAAATTGCCATTCTTGGAGACTGGACTGGAAAAGCTGGCCAACCGTGGGGGTACCGTGTCTACTTTTCGATCGATCAGTGGCAGGCTTCGCCAGCCAATCCCATCAGCCGCTATGGTGCGGTTTTTGAAGCTAATAAAAACGAGCAGCAGAATTTTTCAACCGCTGAGATTTTTGATCAATGGCTTGGTATGCGATTCGGTCAGCAAGAGATGCACCCAAGCGATGATCTGGTGCCTAGCCTGCTGCGATATCTGAAAAGCTCCAGGAGAGAGGTGTTGCTTGAAGCATTGAAATTGTCAGTGAAAGTGGATTCCGCGGATTTTCCTAGGCTTTTACCTAGCGTTACTCAGCTTAGCAAGAGCACTGATGATGAGATCCGCCTGACTGCACAGAGTGTCTGGCTGGAAATGGAAAAGCAAATCAAGTACTCCAAAAAACCTACGAAGGTGCAATGATGTTGCACGCGAATTTCAAGGCTTCGATTGCGTACAACTAGAACGGTTATGGCCAACGCCTGCTCTCAAACAATCGCTAATCGAAATTGCTGGTCCTGCGATAGTCGATCTCTGTTTTTCGATTTGCGCAACGAGGAGAGCCAGTTTGATTCGCCCTCGATTATGCGATTGGATGTTGTTAGCCGAGATTCCTATGCAATTTATACACATGGCCTGAAATCTTGTTGTGGCGTCCCCACTTGCAGTCCCGTCGATGATCGCGTCGTCTTTATTCACGCTGATGAGCCGATGGATGATGAGTGGCAGTATTGCGCATGGCATCGACGGGGTGTCGTTGTCCGTCAAAACGATCCTCAGAATGCAACTACCCTGGATGCTCGCGATATTGTGCCACCGTTCACCGCAGGCGCGCTCCGCGGCGGTACCCATTTGCACACTTTCAATCATGATGCGACGGCAATCGTCAGCACTTATGAGGATCACGTGCTGGCAATCCATCATGGCGGGCATGCGGAAGCGAATCGACGCGGGATCGCCGTGCACATTCTGTCGATACCAGTAGCCGTCCCCAAAACTCACCCACGCAATCACGACGGTTCCAGCTTTACGGCATTCGTCTCACAACTGGCCGACAAGCCAATCCCCGGCAGCGACGAAATCTCCATGGCAACCGGTGAAGCGTGGTTGGCTGGACCCGGTAACCGGATCGCGATGCAGGGCACTGTTGTCGATCGCCGCGGCAATCCTTGTGTCGAAATCTTTCTGATAACTTTGCCTAATCGGCTGAGCGATCTGTGCATCCCAGGCAAACATCCGCTGCAAGGGACGCTAGCGACACGCCCAGGCGTTCCCGCCGGTGTCACGCAGCAAAGGTTGACGTACACCAGCGAAAGGGCGTTTCCCGGTATCTTCGGGCCACGTCACTGGGCCGTCAGTTCCGCCGATGGTTCTCGCATCGGCTTCTTTATGCGCGACGATAATGGCACCGTTCAGTTCTGGACCGTTTCGCCCGACAGCGGCGAAGTGATTCAAGTCACCTATAACGCCCCCGAGCCGACGTCGCCTTTCACCTGGCACCCCGACGGATCACGTGTAACGTATGTCGCCGACGGAAGTGTGATGCTCGTTAACATATCCGATGGTAGTTTCCAGCGTCTGACTCCACGAATGCCGATCGCCGACGGACCGACTCATCATGCCTGTGTCTTTTCACCCGACGGTTCGTCGATTGCTTATATGCAGCCGGTCGACTTTATCGTTGATGGTCGTCACAAGCGGTTTAATCAAATCCAAATTGTGCGCTAGGGCACTTCGCTGCCGAACAGTCCGGTCGTAAAGAGCACCAGCCACTGACGATCTTCGGCATCAAAATTCGACGCGAATGCATGCGCGTGAGATTCACCACGGATCCCCCGATTATCCGTTGCCGCTATGAATTTGTCAGCGACACCATCACCATTGATTTCACGAATCTTTGGGACGGTGGGTGACCTGCTGCTAATCGTCACGCAATGCGAGGCAGAATCTGTGAACTGCTCACTTACAAACCTTGATCATCGGGTGTGGGAGAAGGAACAATTCGGCAATAATCGCTCTTGCGGTTTTGCCGCGCTGAACCGGCATTATCGCAACCGATGCGCAGTGCCACTACCGTCGCCATGACGTGAATGTATAGGATGATCAGTTTGTCGTTGGTGTGAACCGACTGGTCGTTGGACTTCCGGGCAGCGATCGTTACCAGGGGCGATAGAACTTTCGGTTTTGTAACGAATAATCACGTAATTGCCGACGACCATTGAGCATTCGCTGTAGAGAGCAGGGAAGTCGTCGCTCGAAGCTTCGCTTTAGGTTGCCCACGATCCGCCGCAGACGTGCGATACCTCGCGGCGGGGTAGTATCAGTGGGGGCCGCCGTCTTCGAAGCTGTATGCGATTGCCACAGCGTTTGGTAATCACTCTGCTGTGGGTAAGACTCTAAGATCGGTTGCTCACTGGTTCGCTTAGCCAATACTTGGATCATCACGGGCAAATCATGGACCAAGCCAACGCGTGAGCCGATGGCCTCGGGATCGGTCACTTCATAGCAACGCTGCCGTTGCGACAACTCAGCGCCGGGATAGGGATGTTCTACAAGCACCACGCGAAGCAGTTCGAAGCCGTTGATTGGTTGAAAGATTCGAAAGAACAGTTCCGGAGAGAATTGGTAGAATCCATGACCACAATGGTTGTTTGCCACTGTGGCCAGCATGATGCAACCACCAACCCGCACCATCTGCATGCAGCTTCGCAGTGCGACGGGAACATTAAAAATGTGCTCGATCGTTCCGCAGTCGATCACTGCGTCATACCGTTGATGCCATGATGATTCAATGGGCTGATTCAGATCGTGATGAATGTTGGCCGCTTGATAATCCGAGTAATCGAGCACATCGAGCTGCTGGCATCCAAGACCTTTTTGAAAAAAGTCATCTGCGTAGGCTTCTTGTTGAGAATCGGTTGGCCGGATGTCGAGGGGTAGCTTACCAAATTCATCTTGTAAGGCAGCGTATTCCTTCCTTGTCAGGCTGATCTGCTGGCGACCAAGGGTAAGGGTTTTTGTAAATGAAAAGCCGGCTTGGCGAGCTGAGAGCAGAAAACGAGCGTTGCTGTAGATCAGTCCCATCGATGGTTCCGTCAGTAGGCATGGGGATTCGGTTTCGGTAGCGGCAGACACTCGGGGATCAGGTTGAGGTCTTTTGTTTTTCGCCGCGGCATCCTCCGTGTTGCCTTAGATTCGTCTACCGGCGATACTAACAACGCGACGCACCGAAGTTCACCGGACGGTTTGTCGATTGCTTACATGCAGCCGTTTGATTTTATCGTGGATGGTCGATCCAAACGGTTTAACCAAATCCATGTCGTTATGGACTGGGCAAATAGTTAAGCGTGTAATAGCCGACCGGATGCAAGATCTGTTCGCCATCAACCCCGACGACATCTTTCAATTCTAGATGATGGACGTGGCCGATCTGCAATCCATCGACGACCAAGCGGACTCGCAAATGATCATCACTGATCGTGGCTGATTTTACCGTTGCCGTGGTATGATCCACTTCCGGGCTGCCATAATCACTTTGATAGATGTAAGTGAAAGTCTTGAGTGAATAGTTTTCAAGCTTCCCAGCCGACTCGGGATTGAGCGGTTTGGTGAAGACGAGTTCGAAACCGTCATGCATCGCTCGCATCTCCTTGATTTCCAACGGCACCTTGCCGGTCCAATCGACCCGTTCGATCGCGAAATCGGCACCGCCACGCGACCCCCAGCCGCGGCTCGTGCCGCCGACAAAGATCGAGCCGTTGTCGGTCATTTCGACACCCACGTTGCCTGAGGCGAATCCGCTGAGGAACGGGAAACACGCGCCTTGGTAATGTCCCTGAACCTTTTCAAGATAAACTCGCATCAACGTGCTGTGCGTCTGGTCGCCGACAAATAATTGGCCAGCAAAAGGCCCAAACTTTCCATCGGTCGTATCACACGCAATTCCCGATGCCGATTGTCCCATCTTGGAATAAGGAAACAGGACCGACGTTGGTTGCAGTTCAGGAATTTTTGCCGCCTCGGTCATGATGCGGCTGCCCGATTGAGGCTCCGTCGGCTTTTTGCCCAGCACCGATTCGGCTAATTCATACCATTTGAATCCGCCCGGATGTCCTTGAAACGTCCCCGGAACCAAATGCTTCAGGCCACAGGTTCCATTCCAAGGCCCTTGGTTGTCGGTATAGAAAATGTCACCAGCAAGATTGCTGCCGACTCCGCCGGGCGACCGAACTCCACTGGCCGTCGGCATGAACTTGCCATCGGCGCCGACGCGAACGGACCAGCCACGGTAGGGCACGTCGCTGCCGAACGATCCGGTTAAACAGAGCACCAGCCAAAGGTTGTCTTCAGCATCAAACTTCGACGCGAATGCATACTCGTGATAATCGCCGCTGATGCCCCACTTGTCGGATACTGTGACAAACTCGTCGGCCACCCCATCGCCGTCGGTATCACGAATCTTGGTGACTTCGGGACGGTGGGTGACATACAGCCAATCGTCACGCAAGGCGAGGCTGAGCGGTTCATGCAGTCCTTGAGCGAACAGCGAAAACGCTTTGGATTCAGGCTTTTCGGCGAGCGGTTGATCGATCATCCAGATGTCGCCACGCCGAGTGCAGACGGCCATCTTTCCGTCGGGCATCATCTGGAATCCGCAAGCCTCGAGGACTTGGTCTTCAGGCGTTGGAAAGCGAACGATTCGATAGTAATCGCTCTCGCGGCTTTGCTGCGCCGATGCACCGGAAACGCAGCCGATGCCCAGTGCAACGGCCATCGCCACGCGATGAATGAATGGGATGTTCATACAAAAAGTTTGCAAAAATAAAATGGAATTACCAAGTAATGTTCTGATTCACAACGGCGGTCGATTCGGATTCGCCTAAGTCGACTGTATAACGCAACTCATCTCGATCGCCCGAACGAAGTCGCTCCAGTTTGCTGCCGTTAATCGTGATGCGATACGCGTTGTCGATCTTATAAGTTGACGATTGGGTGGCTTCGCCTTCCAACAACTCAATCTGTCCTGCGGCGACAAGAATGGTCACCACGCCGCGACCGGTAATCGTGAATGTCCGACGCAGCGATTTGGAAGACGAATCCGACTCGGAATCCAAAGGCAATATCGCTTCTTCGACGACAACATCATCGACCGAGTATCGCAGCACCGGACGTCCCGCTGGGTCGAGCCGATACCCGAGAAATCCGACCGACGTTTTGAACGCGTCTGCCGTGGGCCACGGCGCCCCCGGTTCAACACGCGCCAGCGGCGTCGCACGATCGATCGTGATCACGGCATCACCCAGCGGTTCTTGAGCACCCGGGCCACGACCGATCCAGTGCTTCGATGCATCGATGAACGCGTTCTTCCAGATCTTGGCTAACATCATCCGCTGGGAATCCCAGCCGATGTTAAC
>DNWZ01000494.1 GCA_003506095.1 Planctomycetaceae bacterium
AACCCGCAGCGTGAGCAAGGGGCAGTATGACGGGTAATTCCCTCGCTTATGCGTCGGGTTATGAACAACATCAACTCCAAAAGACGGCACGAGGACATCGGGGCCAAGATGAACTGCCGTCGCGAACCGGCGTTCTACTTTCTCAAAAGCCCCGTTTTGTTGTCCGCCGATAGCATCCACGGCCGGCTGATTGTATTGGATCGGATTCATTCCGCTTGGGCGACTTAGCCGCTTGATGACTGCTAGCGGCATCTCGTAACTGCCTGGTTTGGTTGAAAACGTCGGCCATCGTTGCCGGAACTGAAAACTACAGTTACGAAAGAAAATCTTCCAGAATCCAAACATCTATGGCCGCCGTCGCCGCTGATACTCGCGATTGCCAACTACCGACATTCGCCCCAACTCCGCCAGGAAGAATCGCTTGCAAAACAGCAAGCTCAAGTCGGCCAGTGGGCCAAAGAAGCCAGCGTTCTATTGTGTTAGCGAACTCGCTGGCCAATTCCAAGAATGACGCACTTCTGTATGGTCCCACTCAACTTGTGCGCGACGGACGCCCACCAAACAGCTGATGCATTTCGTCAGCTGTTTAGCATTCTGGCGTGCTTAGACAGACGCGTGAAACGTATTCAGCAGCGAGCGCACCAGCAATCGGCTTCACATCAAACATTTTTAATCACCTTGATAATTTGGGTTCGATCCATAGAGCATGGTCAGCGGTCTTTCCATTTCCGCCATCATTGACGATCAACTTCAAAACCTGGATTCCATGGACATCGATATCGAACTCGACCGCCTCGCCATCGACGACACCGTTTCGATTCCAAAGTCGCCGACCATCACCGACGATCTCAAAATCAACCTTACCGCCGAGTCCGCTCAGCAAACCGCACCGACCACTCAACAGGTTCCAATTTCCGTCTAGCAGATATTCGTGCCGCGCCGGTGCGTGCGCGTAGATTCCTCGTGCGAAATAGTCTCCGCCAACACTCAGCAATCGATTCGTGTCGCCAAGTCGGTCATAGGCGGGGCTTTGCCAACCGACCGAAGCATTTGCGGGTCTGATCGCCGAGAGAGGAATTGCCTTTGTACTTTCGTCGATCGTCGACAAGTCAATTGCGTTGGCTTTCGGTCCCGTCGCGCGATCGGTGAATCGACCGAGAATTCGACTTCCGATGAGAGCCAATTCTTCGTCGCCGCTGGCTAATTGTTCAAGTGTCCTAACTGCAAGTCCCAGATCGCCCGCCTCCAAGGCATCAATCAATCCCGCGAGTTCCCATTCAATTCGAGCGAGCGAAAGATCAAGATTGTCTTTCGCGTCAAACTTGTAAGCGAACTCTTTGGTCGTCGTTGCACCGTTCGTGTGACAGGTCACGATGCGTACTTGCCCGCCAGAACCTATGGGCAGGTCGCAACTCTCTAATTCAAAGTGTCCCGATTCATTTGGCACCGCCGTCGCCGTGGTCGCGTCGTAGTCGCCACCGCCTGCCGGATCAAAATACGCGACCACGCCATGGATCGATACATCCGACGTTATGTCACCGCTGATTCGAATTCGCTTGTTTGGCATCGCGAAAACTCGCATGCTTCCCCAATCGACGCGAGGAACGGTCGCGGAACTCGCAGGCACGCGCGGATTGAAAGCTGGATGGGCTGCCAATCGAAGTGCATGTGCCTGGGTCAGAAAAGTGCCGCGACCCTCGCCCCGTAATTCTTCGCCGTAAGTGCGATTGCCCGATCCCATCAGAGCTGTGCCACGTACCGCTTCATCTTCGCGTTGGCGGCAATGGGGCAAAGACAAAGCGTGACCGAGTTCGTGTATCACTCCGCCCAGGAAAATGGAGTTGTGTTTGCCGATCGTGATGTCACCGTACTGGCCGTCACGCAGCTTGGTTGAATCGGTTAGCCTTCGCGGATCAAGGATCTCGGAATCGCACTGCCAAGCGTTGCCCGCCAAATGCGAACCGCTGCCGTAGTAGGGACTGTGGTGCGAGATCGTGCTTGCATCGGGATCGTAATCCATCAAGTTACAAAACATCAGCAGCACGGATTTTTGCGGGTCGATTTCCGCTTGCCTCAACACGGGAATGATTTCGTCGCGAATCTTTGGACCGTCGGGCTTACCATACTGGCGATCGGGAAACTGCCCCACGACATCCATGACCTGAACTTCACCTTTGGGATTGCGCAAAACCTTCATCGTGCGTCCATCGAATCCATGTCGTTTCAATTCATCTTGATAGAACTTGGCGGCGGCCTCCACGATTCGCCGAATCCGAGCTGTGTGATCCTTTGCGGGCGGGCGATCGTTGGGAGTGAAGTAAACCACCACGATCTGGCCGGGAGACGCAAACGCATCCGTTTCAAGTGACGCTTCGATGCGGGCTTGGCTGATGCCGACTTCAAGAGGCGTCGCAGCGTGTTTTAACTCAAAGGCTTGCGCAGCGAGCGCAACGCAACTGCTGACAAACAACCAAGACGCCAGAATCGGCGTTTGAATTGCGAACACCATCGGTTTACCTAAAAATATGATTTTTAATCCTATCCGAAAAGGTGCCTGACCCTCTCCGGCGAGGCCAAAAAACGAATGAAATCGACTCGCCTCCAAAGGGTCAGCCCCCATTTCGGATAGGCTCTTGGAGATTTCCTTGACATTGTAATCTCCCATGCGTTGAAGCCGCATCCGGCCAGTTACCCTTGTTTTGATGCCACGGCATGAAGATGCGATCGATGCAGACTCACGTCGAATAAAGCCTCCTATACTCTCGGGGTGACATGACTTCGGCTTGGGTAAACGCCTTTCGAAGTTTGGAATTGTCCACGAAAAATTGACAGTCGACCGCTCTTAACGGAAAGGTAAATGGTGAGGCCTGAGGATCAGGATGCACCGACGATTGGCGGTTCTTTGATCGCTTGCTCGAAGTCGATCGGACTCTGGTTGTCCAGCGACGAGTGCAGGCGATGAGGGTTATAGAAGCTTTCGATGTAGTCAGACACGCCGCGCGTGGCATGTTCGTGCGTGGCGTAGATCTGCTGCGCTTCTTCAGTCTTGTAGCTCTTGAAAAATGATTCCATCGGCGCGTTGTCGTAGCAGTTCCCACGACGGCTCATGCTTTGAACGAGTCCCTTGGCGGCTAAACGACGGCGGAAACAATCGCTGGCAAATTGGGATCCACGATCGCTGTGAACGATCAGGCCTGCTGTCGGATTACGAAATGTGAGTGCTTGGTCCAGTGCCCCGACCACCAATTCCGAATCAATGTTCCGGCTGGTTTTCCAACCGATAATCTTTCGTGAATGCATGTCAACAAATGCACAGAGGTAAATGAAGCCTTCATGCGTTGGGATGTAAGTGATGTCCGTCAACCAGACGCGATTGATTGTCTCTGTTGCGAAGTTCTGGCCAAGAAGATTGGGAGCGACAGGCATCGCATGGTTGGAATCGGTGGTCGAGATTCTGAATTTGGTACGGTGATTTGCTTGAATTCCAGCCTGACGCATGCACTTGGCAACGGTGTTTCGACAACACTGGATGCCTCGCTTGCGGACTGCCCGATGCATCCGCGGATTTCCATAAGCATCGTGATGCTTCTTCAATCGAATTTCTTGTAGTGCTTTAATGATTTGCGTTTGACTGGCTTGGGTGGCAGTGTGATCGCGACCGACGAATTGATAGTAAGCTGCGCGAGTGACTTCGAGGGTTCGGCAGATCTCCGCGATCGGCCAGTGATCGTGGTGCTCGTGAATGAACTTCAACCTCAGTGACTTTCTTTGGCGAAGAATGCCGTCACTTTTTTAAAATGTCACGTTCCATCTTGAGTTGACGATTCTCTTCACGCAGACGCTTCAGCTCGGCCTGGATCGATTGGCTGCCAGCGACTGCGGCTTGGAATGTTCCGTCTTCGTCGAAGGACTTCTTCCACTTGCGAATCAAGTTGTCCCGAATTCCCAAGTCTTTGGCGACGGCGGCGTACGACAACCCTTGCTCGATGACTTTCTTAACTGCAGCCAGCTTAAATTCGCGGCTAAATGTTCGACGTGTGTCCATAGATCGGTTCTCCTGTCAGAGAAGTCTGACATGCGCCGGTCGACTGTCAACTTTTTGTGGGCAATTCCAGTAAGTCACACTTTCGGTTTGAATGGGATGCACGACCCAAAACAACGCTACACAAAAAGCGAGTGTCGTCGCGTGATGTTGAATTGGCGCTGGCATCGTTGGCAACTGCATCGTCCGTCGTGCCAGCCCCATCAGGAATAGGCCCGCAGAGAGATGGATCGCAAGATTGACTGCGTGATATCCCCACAAGTCGAGATCATGCAGAGAGCGATTGAAAGCGAAAGTCCATCGCCCGACATCACGACGTCGCAACCCACCCGGAATCTCTTCCGCTGTCGCATTCCAAGTGTCGGACAACGACTTGAGCGAATGATTCGTAACAATGCACGGGTAATCATCAAAATGAAACACACCAGCAAAGCTGTTTTCGTAGGCTAGGAACGCAGCCAGGACCAGCATCACCGCGTACATGAAGATCGTACGAAAAGACTCACTCGCAGCCCAATCCGGCGTCACCGCGTCGGTTGATCGCTCAGGGGAATCTCCTGTGATCGCGTGTTCGCTTGAGGTCATTGGCTGGGGTGCAAGGGAAGAAGTGTTTGAGAATGGTTAAGGCTTATTCGCATGCGAAGTGCAGATGAAACAGAACTTTCTGGAATCAACGGCTAATAATGGCTCGCTAAAGCTGTCGGGAGTTGTGGCATCTTTTTCGCCCCCCCACGAGCTCGTCTCGTGGGTGAATAAGGTTCGCAAGCTAGACACCGACCCCTCCCAGTCTTCCGATTTTGCCTTGTGCTCGCCGCTTCAGGCGGCGAGCACAAGGCAAAATCGGGGGTTTGCGGAAACTTCGGGTTGTTTCTAGCTTGGGACCCTTAGCTTCCTGCCAGACGAACTGGCAGGGGAGCAATGCAAGATGACTTGTGTAAGAAAAAAGGGGCAAGCCTGGAGGAAAACGTTTGTCGCGTCCGCGCCGGCAATCGATGAACCACGAGGCAACAAAACGCGAAGACCGAAGAGGTGCCTTGGGATACTCATTTCTTTATCTGATCCACATAATCCAGTAATGTCA
>DNWZ01000139.1 GCA_003506095.1 Planctomycetaceae bacterium
CACGAACCGAGCAACTCAATCGTGATTACCGCGCCCGACGCATTGTTCGCGGAAGTTGAATCGTTGATCAAGTCGATCGATACCATGAGCGAGCAGGTGGTCGAAGTCATCCCTGCCAAGGACGGCGTCGATCTGGAAACGATCCTCCGAACGCTCAACGGCGAATCGGTGACTGCAGACCGAAACTCCCGACGAAACGATTCATCGCGAGACCGATCGCGAGATGATTCTCGCCGCCAACGTTAATTTGCAATGTTACAGCGGTCGTGTTGATGACGGCCCGTTCGATCGACTGTGATTGGTGTATATCCTTATGATTATCCCCGCAAGTTTAAAATTGCGCTGGTTCTTCAGTCTGTTTCGGTTAATTACCCTCGCCAGCGTGTGGGCAATCGGCTTACTGGGATCGGCACAGGCACAGTCGGAGTGGGTGCGTCGCCTGGATGCCAACAATAACGGATACATCGAGCCGAATGAACTGAGCGATCGATCGAGAGCCTTCTTTGACCGGTTCGCTCGTGATGCGGGTATCGATCTCAATCGCACGAACTCGATCGCAAGATTGGAGGAAGCGGCGAGACGTTTTTTCGATAGCCGCAAAACGGATTCATCGACTGCAATCGGAACGCCTCAGGTGACGTCTTCCATCAAAGGCTTTGAGCCTGACGAAGGAAGGTTCGTGGTCCCTGAGTTTGGTAGTCCGCAAGTTCGTTTTCCTTATACAAAAAGTCACTTGAGCAGTGCCCAGGAACTTTTAACGCGTTATGATCGAAATCGTGATGGAGTTCTCACGTTTGACGAGATTGAATCGAGTCGATGGCGTGGGCCAAGCCCCCAGGATTGTGATCTGGATCGCGATGGAAAACTGACGCTTGTGGAACTCGCCCAGCGTTACTCCAGACGTGAGGCTCTGGATAAGCAAGAAGAGATCCTCAAACGGTTCGCTGCTAGCCAAAACCAGGCTGCCGTATCGGCGTCTGCCACTAGCATGCGAGGTTCAGACGACCGAGGAAGCTACGAACGCGGTCCACGCGGGTCCTCGCAAGCCGATCGTGGCAGTCGCGCTCTGGCCTATAGCATCATCGAACGGTTTGACAGTAATAAAAATGGCACGCTGGAACCACGCGAAATGGCCAGCGTCGGCATCGACATTGCCAAAACAGATTTCAATCGCGATGGACGAGTCGATCGCAATGAATTAGGCGATTACCTGTTTCAAGAAATGGAGCGAGAGGGCAACGACCTGTCCGATTTGTTGCCGACGTGGTTCTTTGAACGCGACTCCAATGACGATGGTCAAATCGAAATGGCTGAGTTCACTGACCAATGGGATGCCGGTAAAGCTGATGAGTTCGCTGTGTACGATTCCAATGGCGATGGTATCATCACGCCTGATGAGATCCTTAGTTCAAAGCAAGTCATGGGCGGCAATTATGCCAACCAAGAGGCCAAGGTTCTGCTGCCGCGCAGTGTTGTTGTATCGGAAATCCAGGTCGGCGAAAGTGTTGTCATCGGAGATTTGAATGTTCAACTTTCCATCACACACAGTTTCGCTGAGCAACTTGACGGTTTTCTGATCAGTCCGGATGGTCAACGCATCGAGTTATTCGCGGGTGTTGGTGGCAGCGATGATCATTTTGATCGAACCGTGTTTGATGACGAGGCCCCAATCAATATTACGCGATCTCGCCCTCCATTTCGTGGCAATTTTCAACCGGGCGCAGTCGTCAAGCGGCAGCCTAGTTTGAGTTCATTTAAAGGCAAGAACTTACAGGGCGTATGGCAGTTGATGATTCGATCAAGTCGCAGCGATCGATCCGGAGTCCTGCACGATTGGGCGTTGATTGTGAAACCCGATCAAGCGTCAATCGACACAATGCTGGACAATCCCGTCACGACCGTGTCGCAGCAATCGCCGGAGCCCCAACCAACGTCACAAACGGTCGCTCCAGCGGTCGCAAATGGCAGTCCCTCAGGCAGTCAAACGCCTGGTGAATTGGGACGCTCCGAAGGCGGATACCGCGACCGATACCGTCGCAGTCCCGGCCAATAATAGGCAATGGTTGGGAATCGCGGTTGTTAAGTGAACAGCGATTGAATCACTTTTCCCGATGCGATTTGGTGTGGTCGCCCTTCGCGGTCCGGCAAAACCATATCGGTCGGCAATCCCAATGCGTGCAGGATCGTCGTGCCAAAATCTTGTGGCGAGACCGGATCGACTTCGGGATAAGCCGCTGTTGCATCACTGGCTCCATGGATGACTCCACCCCGGATTCCACCGCCGGCCATCAATCCGCTGTAACAAAATGGCCAATGTTCGCGCCCCGCATTCGACGCGGTGATTTGTGGGCGACGACCGAACTCACCCACCCAAACCACTAAGGTTTCTTCCAGCATTCCGCGTGCTTCCAAGTCTTCTAGCAGCGCGGACAGTGCCTGGTCCGATGGCGGTATCAAATCATTTTTCAATCGATTGAAATTATCACCGTGTGTATCCCAGAAATTCTTGCCGTCATTATGCCAATTCACGGAAACCATTGGCACGCCGTGCTCTATCAACCGGCGCGCCATCAGGACCGATTGACCATGGATGTTTCGGCCATAACGTTCGCGAATCGCGTCGGGTTCCTGTGCTAAATCGAAAGCACTGCGCACGCCCGCCGATGTCAACAATTCATAGGCGCGTTTTTGGTGATCACGTAAACCGGCTACTTCCACCGAATCTGCTGAACCGGCACGATATTGGTCAAACGATTTCAATAATTCGAACCGCGATTCCAATCGCTGAAGCGTCATGTCTGCGGGCAGTGAAAACGCAGCCGGTTTCCATTGCGCCGCGTTTGGGTCGCCACCGAGCAACAAACCATCATGGCTGGCCCCAAGCCAGCCGCCGTGTTGACCAGGTGCCTCGCCACCGGGAGCCGCCGGGTGATATGCTTTCCACGGCAGCGTCACAAACGATGGCAAGCCGTTTTGGCATGGCCTGACCCGAGATACCAAAGCACCTATATGCGGCGAATCCTTATCGCTGGGTGGCGTATCATCGCTTTTCAACACGGGGGCCGGTTGCCCCGTCACTGTAGCGTGGCCACTGGATAGGTGAGCCGGATCATCGTGAGTGAGCGACCGGATCAGTGCGATCTTGTCGGTATGCTGAGCGAGTTTCGTAAAGTGTTCACAGATTTGCATCCCCGGTACACGTGTGGCAATCGGCTTGAATGGACCACGCACCTCTTGGGGCGCATTGGGTTTCAGGTCAAACGTATCGAGTTGGCTTGGGCCACCCCACATGAACAAAAAGATACAAGCTTTGGCGGGTCGCGATCGAACCAGGCTATCGGTTCCGGCGGCCGATGCTCGCGCCGCTGCACTGCCCAAATCTAACCAATCTGCCGTCGTGACGCCCAGCGTGCCAATCATTCCCGCGTGCAGCAAGCTGCGTCTGGAAAGCAGGCGCCTGCTACTAAGAAAGTCTTGGCAACCTAGCGAGTTACGCTGGCCGGTGGAGCGATTGGTTCGTGACATGGCAAAGATGTCGGCCAGGGGAAAGAAGGTGGGAGATTCGCTTCGAAGCGGGCGGGATATCGTGGCAGGGAACTTTCAGTTTAACGTAATTCGTCGGACTGTGGGACGACATCCATCGCGAATCGACCGCTGGGCGCTTGCGTTACCCGGACGTTAACTTCAAAAAGCTCCGACATCGAATCGTCCCCGATCCATTGATCACAGCTACCTTGCGCAAAGACTCGTCCGGATTTCAACAACACAGCCGTGCGGATTTCAGGAATGATCTCCTCCACGTGATGAGTCACCAAAATGATAGTGATACCTGACTGTGCCAAACGGCGAATCGTGGTCAGAAACGCTGAGCGAGCGGCGATGTCCAGTCCCGTCGTCGGTTCATCCAAGATCAACGCTTCGGGCCTAGGCACCAATGCCCGAGCGATGAGGACACGGCGACGTTCACCTGTCGACATCGTCATCAAGGTGCGTTCGATCAAGTGCTCCAGCCCAACTTGCCGTAAGGCAGCGCGTGCATCATCGATCCGATTGACATCGTTTTGATCCGTAAAGCTAATCAATTGAACGCCATCGAATCCTGATAACACGGCTTGCAACGCGGTCATCCGTCCGCTTCGCGGTAGTGCAAACTCCCGATCAAGGTCGCCCGTGACGATCCCCATCCGCCTGCGCAACTCCTCGACGTTCCAGCAGGATCGGCCCAGGATCTCGACCTCGCCCGTCTGCCCCTCATCGACCGACGGATAGAATTGTCGATTCAGAAGTTTTAGTAGGGATGTTTTTCCCGATCCGTTTGGGCCAAGGATAACCGTATGCTGGCCTTGTGGGATATCCAAACTCAGGTGGTCCAGTATGCGAACCATCTGTTCACCCACACTGCGAACGACCGAAACATCTCGCAGTTTCAACAGTGCCGCAGTGGTCGCAATTTTAGCGGTCACGGTTGTACCGCCAAAAACTGTACCGCGTCAGCAACGACGTGCCCATCGGCACCCAGATTGCTGACCACCACCGCAGCCGGTACGGATTGGTCAAATCGATAGACACCTAACTTGGTGAAGGGTTCTTTGGACTCCACTTTCTGATTCACGACCACGACCGTCTGGCCGTCAGCGTGCTCAACGGTGACATTCACTTTCGACGCTCGATTGGCGTGATGTGGGAAAGCAAATCCGACTTCATAAGATCCGGAGGCAGGTAATTTGCATTCGAACCGAATCGTCGAGCCCTTATCTTGAGGATTCCCGTCATGCACATAGCCACGATGCACCCATCGCCCGGCCGACGTGCTCGATGTCCATTCCCCGACCTTGTTCGCCAATTCGTCATCGACCACAACCCCAGACAAATTGTCCAGACTCAGCGTGCGACTGCTGGTGGATTCATATTCTAACACTTGGCCGGCTTCGACAAGTCGACCTTTCAGAACCTCATAAGGGACCTCTTGCACGCTCGATTGGCGATCGATCGCCAACACAGCCAGCGCACCTGCGGACTGTCCGAGGATCATGAAAACCGGTTCCATGCGAATCGATCCGAATGCAATGTGCGAACTCGAAACCGCAACCGGAACGATCAAATTGGTCGCCTGTTCGGGCTTGGGCTGAATCGATCCGAGCGAGATTTGATAAGGGCCAAAAGTTGAAACGCCGATATCGCCTTCGTTTTGAACATAACCTTCGGGCGTGACATATCGCTGGACATTGTGCGAATCGATCGTATAAGACCCCATGCCGATCGACTCTGGTGTCGGACGCAGTTTCAATAACTCATTCTCGGTCATTACATAACGCCCAACCATCCGTCGTGCTTCGCGGACATAAATTTGATGCGGCCAATTCCCATTGTCCTTGAACTCATCGGCGGCCAAGCCCCACTTCGAAAACTGCTTGCGGACGTCTTGGGGCACACGCGGATCGTTGGCCATGAAATAAAGCATTCCTTGCTGGTAACGCCGGTGGGCATCGATGATCTCGGCCCGCCGTTCGTACGACGCTTCGGGATAATCGTAATTGAATCCGATGTAATCCGAACTGAAGGGTCCATGATTGTTCGTGTCGGTTTTGCGATTCGGAATCGGGTCAAACTTTTCAAACATTTCTCGCCACCCGGCATCAAAAACACGCCCCAGCAATTCATAATTTGCCGGATCGTAATCCTTGGGTTTCGGAAACGGGATTCGATTCTCCGGTAAATTGGTCATGCAAAGGCGAAAACAATACGCTTGCACGCGATGGTCACCGGAGCCGTATTCACCTGGCGGATCGGGGCTGACATTCGGCAACAGGCCGCTGCTGGGATCGGTCGGGATTTTGTAAGGGCTGATCTTCACCGGCAGAACGCCAAAATGATGCCTGTGGTGCAAGACACCCGTCTGGACTCCGTTCCATTTTTCATCATAAGTCTTTGTCGATTCACGACCGACGTGGTAATCGACCCCCGCTGTCGCCAGCAGGTCGCCTTCATAAGTTCCGTCGATAAAGACTTTGCCTACAAACGTGTCACCGCTGGTCGTAGTAATCGATTCAATCGATGCCCCTTTCTTCATCACACCCGACTTTCGATCGAGCCATTGGTCGCGGTAGACCGGAATTTTGTATTGTGCGACATACCCCTCAAACACGGCCTCAGCGACATGCGGTTCAAAGATCCACTGAGTCCTCTGTGTGCCGTCGATCGCCGCGTTTCCTTGGCCCTTGTTTCCATAAGAAGACTTCGACTGCCATTTCCAAGCCGACTCGTTGTCGTACATCTGCCAAATGCGATGATAGAAATCTCGCGCCAGGCCTCCGATCACCGCTTTGTTGCCGGTGTCGGTCCAGCCGAGTCCGCCGCTCGTCAAACCGCCAAGGTGTTTATCAGGGCAAACGATCAACACCGATTTGCCGCTTTGTGAGGTTTCGACCGCCGCGATCACGGCGCCGGATGTGCCGCCATAAACAACAACATCAGCCTGATAGGTTTTCGCATCCGCGAGCTTGTTGTTGGTTGCTTTGAAGCAGATGAATACGATGGCGAGCGCGAAGAATCGCAAATGGCCGGGGTTCAAGTGGGGCATGAGAAGAGTTCAAGGGAAGAGGAAAAAGGAACGCTGGTGGGACTGTGATGGGTTAATCGTTAGCAACTTTTCGCCAGACTCGAACATCATTAGGTCCACAGAAGAGGACTAGCAACCCGCCCACTGCGCCGTGACGAGTGAACACGGCCTCGTGAAATGCCCATTCGCCAGGCCATGGATATCCAAAGACTAATGAAAAGTCGTCAAGGTCCGAACCGATCTGTTGATACGCACAGGGCACACGGTGGCCGATCGACGGGAAATCAGGATTTTGGGAAAGCGATTCGGAACCGGCAGGCAAGAAGTTTCCCCAAACCAATTCGACCGGCACCCCAAAATCCTTCATCGTCGTTTCGGCTTCGCGAAGCAACCTTTTCTCTGCCTCAATCCCCGTGACATCTAGTCCGAGAATCGAACCCAGGGCCGCGACAACACCAAATCCGCATCCCCATTCCAGCATCCGATTTCCGGTCATCAATCGCTGTTGGACGATCCAGCGAAGGACGCGAAAAACCAACTCATAATCGCTGGCCACAAACTGCTCGATCTGAGGTTGATCCCACCGATCTTGAAAGGCTTGAATCCGCAGGTGAGAAAGGCGAAGTGCTTCTTCGACATCGCTTGGAATGGGCGTGATGTCGATCCCCCCGGGCAATTCGATTCGAACCGTTCGCGCGGCGATGGACTGTCGCGAAAGTTTTTTGGGCTCGATAATCTCAGGCATCGCCACGACTTGGCTTAGTCGACGTCGTTCTTCCGCTGCGATTTGGCGATGCGACAATCTCTTATGGCTCACGAAGTCTTCTCGTCGTTATCGATGTCTGGTGGAGCCATCCTGTGGTTATCTAAACTACGCTGCAGCGAATTGTCCATGGCTGCTGGCGAATCTAACGGATCATCGTCGGCCGGTTGCTGGCCGTGGCAATGCAAAATCGGATCGATATTGCCCAACCAACCCAGCAACGCGCATTCACGAAGATCTGCCCAGTGGCTCGAAACGCCCCAAATCGGTTGGCCGTCAATCGGGCTCCGCTCGTCCTCGGTGTCTGGAAAATACGGTTTTGCCGTCAGGTCGGGCTCGGTCCAAACCGCATCGCATTCGTCGCAAACGATCAATCCATAGGTCGAATCATCGTCGCTCTTGTAGATACGTATTCCGCAAAGTCCGTCGCCGCAGATTGGGCAAAAACCGATGCTGTGACAAGGGTTGGGCATCGCCTAGAAGCTCGAAGTTAGAAGTTAGAAGATTCGCAAAACAAAGAAACCGATCGATCATCACATCGGATAAGCGGTGATGACTCGATTCCGCTCCAGCACCAATCGAACGCGCCGTGCCATCGGATTTCTGCGACGTTTCCCGTCGCTGCCGCCGACGTAACCGACACGCGACCCCATATCGACCGTGTAAATGATGCGACCGTCTTCTTCCTGCTTAGAAGTTTGCGTACCGGTTTTTGCTTTCCGATACGCTTTGTCGATGGTTGCCAAAGCGGTTGCCATTCCGCCGTCGAAAACACCGTGACTGCCTGGTCGCCCAGGATCGTCAACCGTATGTCGCTCGAGATGTTTTAATCGGTGACCTTCCTGGCTGCCGGGAACGTACATCAACCCTGCTGGCGACAGAAAACGATCATTTCCCTGGTCGGCCAGGATGCCATACAGCAGCGAGTCGTCGGCAGGTGCGACCGGGGCCGGTGAGGCTGCCGGTGAGGCTGCCGGTGAGGCTGCCGGTGAGGCTGCCGGGGCCGCGGGGTGAACCGAATTGGCTGGGTCTTTTGACCGAACATTCGCCAAGGGACCTTGGCCGGTTTTGGGCTTCGGTTGGACCACCTTTTGCGAATCGACGATCGACGCAGGCTCGGCCTCCGAGGAAATTACCGCCGGCTTTTCTCCGCCTTTTTCAGCGACCGCCGAACCGCCATCTTGAGTAAATTGCTGAACACCAGGTAACTGCCACCCCAGGCGCTCGTTCAGAACTGGCTGGGCGATAGCGTAAACAGCGATCAAAACCGCTAGCGTTGCACCACCAACCGTCGTTGATTTGTTCGACCCTTTGTTGGCATTTGCCATTGTTTTTGGGGGCAATTCAGCGGGCTGGCGATCGTCAGGTTGAGAGTCGTGAACTGTCATTTCAGAACCGTTGCGAGTGTTCAAACTACGCGGTCAGTTTAGCCCGCCTGTGCCCCGACTTCTACTGTCGGGTGCCACCTTTTAGGGGCTTTCAGGCTGCTTGCCGGGCGTTCAAAAACGCCGATTGGGTTCGTTTGTTAAAAAAACGCCACAAGCCCGACATTCAAAGCCCTTCTTTGTCCATTTAGTCGGTTTGACCGGGCACGGATCGTAGGATACTTTTTGACATCAACTTTTTCACACGATTACACAATCCCGCCCTAAGACCATGAACCGATTTGCCGTTTCGCTCGCGATTGCCGTATTCGGCTTGGCCACTCTTTTTTGCGCGGAAGAATCAACCGGCCAGCAGCCAGGTTGGTCGCCAAACATCATCGCCACTGGCCAAGAACGCGACCGAATTCGGGCCACACCGATCGAGCAACGTCCCTATCGGCCAATGCATCTCTATGGCAACACGGTTCGGCGCTTGCATTATCGGGGTACGCCACTGCCTACTATCGCCGAAACGGTCGCATTGCCGGCTCGCGTTGTGATCCGTCGATAAGGCCACTTCAAGCTCAGAGCTGGCCAGCAAAACAATGGTTTTTACTTTTCAGTATCGATGCCAATCGTTACGGTTGATCTAAAACGCTTTGGAGCGGATCGCAACGACGGCCGGGTGCTTTAGTTTGCGTTCCACGGATATTGCGTAAAATCGCTCTTTGACTCCGGTAACTAGTCCAATTTCGCGCATACCATAGATTTCCGACACGTCGTCTTGGATGCTGGTTGGGATCGCGAACATGCCTAAGCCATGCCGGGCTGCTATCTTCAGCATCGCGCTGTCGGCAAACTCGCCCTTGACGACCGGGTGAATGAGATGATCGTCAAACCATTGGTCCAGTGATCGGCGCAAGAGTGTGGGGTTGGTCGGCATCAGAAACGGTGCTCCATCCAGCGAATCCGGAAAGCCGGGGCGATATTTTTTTGCGAGCTCTTTCGTGCCCATGATCACGACGTCCGACTCACCCAAGCGGTGTGAGTACGCCTGGACCTTGTATACGGGATCAAGGGCTGTGTCGGTCAGGACAACGTCCAGTTTATGAATCGCCAGATCGGCGACCAGTTGAGACATGTCGCCCTCCTGGCAGATCAAACGCACGGGTTCATCGAGTTCGAGCGCCGGTTGCAAAAGCCTGAAAGCGACAAGCTTGGGCATCACGTCACGAATCCCCACTCTCAATTCTTGGGGGCGGCCGACCGGCTTGCCTTTGATCATCTCTAACAATTCGCGGCCGGTACCAAATATCTCCGATGCGTATTCGGCAACTTGCTCGCCGATTTCGGTCAGCACCAATCCGCGACCTTGCTTCTTGAACAACTTTACTTTCAGTGCCCGCTCAAGTTGCTTGACCTGAACACTGACGCTGGCCGGCGTAACATGAAGAATCTCGCTGGCACGCTGCACGCTGCCTTCGCGCGCGACGAGCCAAAAATTCTGAAGGTGATGATAATTTAACCAGTCCATGACAACCTCAGACAGTTAAGTTTTATTTAATGCTGGAAATAGTGGTTAGCAATAAACTTAATCGGTGATTGAGCGTATCGTCAATCGTAGCGCTCGCTGGAATCGATTCGTAACCGATTCCCCGCAGTCGCTTGTACTTGACGCATCGTTCGATGCGATCGCCGTTACAAGGTCTGAAAGCAGTGACGGACGGTTGAACAGATTCACGGGGCTGAAAGCATGTCGACACAGCAGTGGAAAAAACCGTCCGAAGCGGGACAACCCGCCTGCTTCGATACCGCCCCGAAGTACATCGTTGGGATTGGTGCGTCGGCAGGTGGACTCGAATCGCTAGAAGCTTTTTTCAGCAATATGCCGACTCGCAGTGGATTAGCCTTTGTCGTGATCCAGCACCTGTCGCCAGACTTCAAAAGCATGATGAGCGAATTGCTTGCTCGCGATACCAGCATGCGGATTGTGGTTGTGGAAGATGGCTGCCGCGTCGAAGCGGACACCATTTACCTGATGCCGCCCAAAAAGCAGATGACCATTGGGGCAGGGTGTTTGCACCTGAGCGACAGAGATACGACGCGCGGTCTGATGCTGCCGATTGATCACTTTTTTGAGTCGCTTGCAGGTGAACGAGGCCCGTCAGCGATCGGCGTCATTCTTTCGGGCAGCGGCACCGACGGAACACGTGGCATCGAAGCGATTTCCCAGCGTGGCGGACTGGTCATCAGCGAAAGTCTGGATACCGCGAAATTTGACGGCATGCCCTCCAACGCCCAGGCGACCGGACTGGTCGACTTGGTTCTTGAGCCATCCGAAATCGGCAAAGTGCTGTTAGCTTATTGCGACGATCCGACCAGCTTTTCCAGAGGCAAAATCGAACGCAGCGAACGAGACGTCTCGCTCAAGGGGATCGACGCAATCGTTCAGATGTTCCGTTCAACGTATGATATCGATTTCTCATCTTACCGCGAAACGACGGTTATGCGGCGTATCAACCGTCGCCTCGAAATGCTGCGGTTGGATTCGCTAGATCAATACGCGGAAATACTGCAGAGGAACCCGATCGAACTGCATGCACTGTATCGAGATCTGTTGATAGGGGTCACTCAGTTTTTTCGCGATCCAGAGGTGTTTCGTTTCTTGACCTCGACGGTCATCCCAGAATTGTTGACGCGTCGAGAGGCGGGCGAAGGTTTACGACTCTGGGTGGCTGGCTGTGCGACTGGCGAGGAGGCATACTCAATCGCAATCGCGTTTCAGGAGGCAATGCGAGCCAGTGGGCAGGCGTTTCCGCTAAAAGTTTTTGCAACCGACGTACATCAACGCTCGATCGATCAGGCCAGTCGAGGCATCTTTCGCGAGGATGTATTGAACGATGTGCCGGAAGAGCTGCTGCAGCGATATTTCATACGTCGGACGGACGGATTTCAAATTCGTCCCGAGATTCGTCAAACGATCGTATTCGCGCCTCATAATCTGTTGCGTGACGCACCCTTTACCGATCTTGATTTTGTATCGTGCCGGAATCTTTTGATTTACATTCAAGCGACTGCACAGCGGCGCGCGGTGTCGCTATTTCATTATGGACTAAGAGTCGGCGGAGTTCTGTTGCTAGGTGCGAGTGAGTCGACCGGTGAGCTCTCCGCAGAGTTTGACGTGATCAACGATCATCACCGCATTTACCAAAAAAATCGTGATGTCCGCATCACTCACAATCTACGCTCGCCGCTTACATCCGCCGACGCGTTGCATCGTGGGCCGATGCCGCTGGCAGCAACGCAGTGGTCGCGGCCGAACGCTAATCGAACACGAAAGATTCACGACGAGTTGCTCGAACGATTCATGCCACCGAGCTTTTTGATCGACTCATCGCGCACGGTAATCGACACTTTTTCGGGGGCCGAGAAACTCGTCCGCTTTCCCACACGCCAACCGACGCTAGACATTTTGGACTTAGTGCCTCGGAATATTCGCACAACGCTAACGGGGGCAATCGGACGCGCGATGCAAAGCCAAACGATCGTCCGCTTTGAAAAGTTAAGCTGCGAAACCGCTGAAGGCATCAAAACATTTGATTTGCGTGTCGAACCCATCGCTGGCAAAGGAGACGAAGCCCACTATCTGATTGTCTTCGAAACTGTGGGCATCCCGAAAACGTTTTCAGATTCAGATGGCTTCGAAATGCAACGAAGTGAGCCACAAGAGGCAGGCTCGCCCTTGGAAAATGAGCTGGGACTTTCGATCGGCCAGATTCGACAACTTGAAGACGATTTACGTTATTCGCGTGAAAACCTTCAAGCCACGATCGAAGAACTGGAAACCAGCAACGAAGAACTGCAGGCAACCAATGAGGAATTGATTGCATCCAACGAAGAACTTCAAAGTACGAATGAGGAACTGCACTCACTTAACGAAGAACTTTATAGCGTTAATGCCGAACACCAACGCAAGATTGAGCAACTGGCGGAACTGAATCGCGATATGAACTTATTGCTGGAAAATACCGAGGTCGCGACGGTCTTCCTCGACAGTGAATTGCGCATTCGACGGTTCACGTCGCGTGTGCGAGAGATATTCGATTTTATCGACGAAGATGTGGGGCGGTCCATTCATGTTTTTGGATCCAAGCTTCGCATCGATGACTTGATCGATCGGTTAAAAGATGTGCTAAGCACCGGAAAATCACTTGAACGGGACGTCCAGACGGACAACAACACCACCTATTTGATGCGACTTTTGCCGTATTTGACGGACGGTCGCGTCGGCGGAATCGTGATGATGTGGATCGATGTTTCATCGTTAGAAGTGTTGCGAGGGAGACTACGGTGGTTGTCTGCGATTGTCGAATCGACCAACGATGCGATCATTGGCCTGGACCTAAGCGGCAACATCATCAGTTGGAATCGAGGCGCCGAGATTCTGCACGGTTATCTGGCCGGCGAGGTTCTGGGTAAGCCTATAACGGTCGTCATTCCCTTTGAACGTCAGAATGAAGTTGCTGATTATCACGATCGAGTTCGCTTGGGAGAAACTGTTTTATCGGCCGATACCGTTCGGTTGTGTCGAGACGGAACTGAGATTAACGTGTCGTTGACGGTGTCGCCCGTCTTTAATTCTCAACGCCAAGTCATCGGGATTTCGAAGATCGCTCGCAACATTGGCCAACGGATTGAGATGGAGCAGAAGATTCGAAGTCAGGTAAAGCAGCGAGAACGATTCCTGGCGACGCTCTCGCACGAGTTGAGAAATCCACTCAACGCCGTCAGTGGTGCGGCAGCGATTCTTGTGGATCATCGTGCAACGGAAGCAGACAAAACCGCCTCGGCCGCCGCCATCGGTCGGCAGGTTCGCATTGTCAGCCATCTGCTAGCTGATTTGCTGGATATCGCAAGAGTCGCAGAAAACCGCATCTCGCTTAACTTCGCGAAACTGGATTTGCGCGAATTGGTACCCGCCGTGAAGGAAATCATTCAAACCGAACTGGATCGTCATGGCTGTTCTGTCGATTTTGAATTGCCCGCCGATCCGGTGCTGGTGACCGGAGATCGTACACGGCTTATTCAAGTCCAAGTCAACTTGATTCACAACGCCGCAAAGTATTCGGGAACGAAACATCCGATTCGTGTCAGCCTAGCGGTTGCTGGTTCACAGGCACACCTTTGCGTGATTGATGACGGACGAGGCATCGCATCGGATCAGTTAGAAACGATTTTTGAACCTTTCGCGCAGCTAGAACAATCGCGCAGTCATGTCGACGGTGGCCTGGGAATTGGCTTGACGCTGACACGATCGCTGGTTGAACTGCACGGCGGTAGAATCGTGGCGGAAAGCGATGGCGATGGCCATGGAACTGCCTTTCATGTTTGGCTGCCGCTTTCAGACGCGGTTGAACTTGTGTCCGACACCAGCAACAGAGACTCAACAGACAAAGGCACATTTACAGAATCACCACCCAAGCAGCTAGCCACCGGTCGCGCTTTGCATATTTGTGTCGTTGAAGATCTGGAGGATAGTCGCAACCTGGTTAAAAGACTGTTGGAGCTTGATGGTCACCGGGTGACGACTGCCGCCGATGGAACCGCTGCGATCGAGGCGATTACCACCGATCCACCTGACTTTGCGATCATCGATATCGGTTTGCCCGACATCAGCGGTTATGAGGTGGCTCGCCAAGTGCGCCGATTCCTGCCAGGTATGAAATTGACGTTAATTGCTCTAACCGGTTACGGCCAGCCAAGCGACATCGCGAAAGCAAGAGAGTCCGGTTTCGACCAGCATATTGTAAAGCCTATCAATCCGACAAAACTGCAGCTGATTTGCACCGAAATCGGTGCTCGTGTCGCCACCGATTGAATTTCTTCCGAAGCAACGATCCGGCAGCGAGTCGGCTGAAACTTGCTGGCGATATACACCTAAACCATCGGCAATCCGGTCGGCTTGCGACTGCGGACGCAACCCTCGGGATTTCCCGTGATCAGCGGGTCGGGGCCCAACATCGCTTCGGTGTATTCGTGAATCTGTTCTGGCGTTTCGAAATACTGCTCATAACACCAATCGCTTTCAAACTCGCAATTATCCGTCTTATAAGCACGACAAATCAGTGGGCGAGTCTCGTAGATCCCACACATGTAATCGCTGCGCAAATGCTTGCAAGTCGTGTGTACCAGCAAGTACCAGACTCCGTCATCGACAAAGACGGTGGCCCGATCGTGCAGTAGGTACCACCGGATAAAGTCAAAATCTCGTCGCTCGGTCGGTTCATCGATCGGCAGTGCGAAATAGTGGCAACACTTTGCGGTACAGTGTTCACAAAGGTTCTCTGAATCGGGATAATCAGAACGACGCTTGCGAATAGTCGGAGTTTGCAACATCGGTTGGACCGCGGGTTTATAACTTTGGCTGGTGAGTTTAAGCTTTGCGGGTCCGTCCACCGGTAGGGTGTCGTGAAAACTAGGCGACACTGGCGATGCCTCCATCGCCCGGCCGGTGAACTTAGCACAGCCTGGCTTGGCCAGGTAGTCACAGCGTTGTCACTCATTTTGCAAGCAGAGAAGCATTCGTGGAAGTCGTCATCACCGCGCTGGGGCCCGACAATGTCGGACTGGCAGACCCGATCATTCACTACGTCACCGGCGTGGGGGCCCGAATCGCCGAAATTCAGATGTACGATCACGACGAGGAGCATCTTTTTGCGATGCTTTGCCGCGTCGACATTGACCACCACGAGTTGCAACCGCTGCGTGAGGCGATGCGACAGATTGGCGACTACAAAAAACTGGCGGTTCGCGTTTGGACCAGCGAAATTGCCGCCCCGCAAAAGCCAAGGCTGGCGATCTGTGCGACTTACCTGGAACAGACACCGCGAGCGGTTTTGCAAGGCGTTGCCGATGGCGTGATCAAGGCCGACGTGGCGGTGATGATCGCCAACCGCCGCAAATGTGCAAAACTGGCTGACGAGTTCGGGGTTCCTTTCGTCATGATTGGTGACGAAAATGGGGCTGCCGATGATTCTGCGATGGTCGCGGCGCTGGATCAATACGCGGTCGATTACGTGATCCTGGCGCGGTACATGCGAGTTTTGCCGCCAAGCACGTGTTGGCAATTCGCTGGCGGTCGGATCATCAACCTGCACCACGGCCTGCTGCCGGGTTTTCCAGGTTTTCGGCCCTACCACGACGCTCATCGGTCACGAATGCTAACCTACGGGGCGACGTGCCATTTCATCATCCCGGAACTTGACGCGGGGAATCAAATCATCAACCAGCGGACATTTTCGGTCGCTCCTGGGACACCGATAGCGGACATCATTCGACGTGGAGAGACCGAAAACGAACCCGCCTGCCTAGCCGAAGGGGTACGACGCGTGGTCGATCGGGAAGTTTTTCTGCACTTCCATCGAGTCCGTGCTAGAACTGCTATCTAAAGTCGCTGATCGCTCCGTCGATCAGTAAAAAATAAAATGCACAAGGCATCACACCTAGCCGCACAAAGTCGGCAATTTGGTGCAATGATAAGCAATCCGACTCGTTGAACAGAAGTTGCATTGGTCAAAAGCGAAGCGTTAGAAAACAATTCGGAACCGCTGCTGTTACTTCGGTCGCCACAAGATGCTTAGCAGCATCTTGCGGCGAACCAGTTCACTCGCGACAAGTAGTCAATCTACTTTGAAACCAATTCGAGCTTCGCCACTTCTACACCTTCAACCACTTCCACCGCCAAAGGTGACGTGAGATTCGATGTGTACATAGCCGGTATCACTCCCTTCACCTGTTTCTTCGGTGCCATTTCCAGCAACATGACCGCTGGCGCAGGCTCGTCGCTCGCAGCATCTTGTGTTGAAGTGTCAGCAAAGCTCGCATCGCTGAGAGGTATCTGCGGTTCCGTAACGACAACTTGATACTTGCCTGGCGGGCATCCCGGAAAGTCTTTTAACGCACCGGGCATTATCGCTCGCAGTTGATAGTTCCCCTGGCCGTCTGAATAGCCTCCAGCACCATGTCCGGGCGTTCCATCAGCAGGCACTAACATCAAACTCTTGAATGGCAACGGTTGGCCATCCAAAGTTAATGTGCCAGTTAAAGGCACGAGTGTCGGAGTGGATTCCCCGCACCCCAGCACCGCCGAAAGCAACAGCGCAGATGCTAGACAAACCGTGTGATTCATAAACCGTGCCATGATAAGGAAGCTCCTAACAAATATTCGATCTTGTAACATTCCAGATTACCAAGCCGCCGTAAACTCAATTTGGCAAGGCTGCAACTTGCCCGTCGCCCATCGCGCTGAGGCGACCGAGCGTTAGCATATCGATCGACTGCGACACAAATTGCACAGAAGCGTCGCCCATGACGAAATGGCAACCGCCTGGATGTAAACTTCCCGCAGGAACCCACCAACTTCTGGCACGACCTCGGACAGGAATAAAAGGCGGGCTTTGCCAAGTAGGATCGATCCATGGTTGGTGCCAAATATTGATGCCGCCATTGACCGCCGAGTGATGTGGATCGATCCCCGTCATCACCCAACCACGATACGACCAAGCAAAAGCAGCGCCGTTCACATGAAACTTAGTCGTTTCGCCCATCATGAAAGTGTTCGACAGGCCATCGATCACGTCGGCCATGCGAGTGTTGAAATCTCCACCGAACATTCTTTTCGTTGGACCGCTGGATGAAGCATAGCTGTTGCAGTTCGCGAACTCCGTGCCGGCTGTGACAATGAAATCATAGTTTGTCGCCGCGCCTACAAATCCCGGTGCTGGCCCGTAATGAATCCCTGCTAGTCGTCCAACCGCAGGATTGTTATCAGATGGACATAAAAAGGTTTCTACGATAGTAGACGCAAGTGCTGTATTGCCGTTGGTTGCAGGATCGCCGACAACCGTACCCGTGGCCCGTTGAGGCGCTCCGGGATTTATTGAGTACGCTTGATTGTGATTAAAGCGATCATAAAGATTTTGAAGTTCGATGTACGGCAACAATGCAACCAGGCCATTTGCGTTTTTGATTTCGCCATTTCTCGGAGTCCCTACGCAACCGCCGTATCCCTGACTTGACGCCGGCATTCGCCGAAACGAGTCAGCATAATTGTGAACAGCTAGTCCAAGTTGTTTCATGTTGTTGCTGCACTGCATCCGCCTTGCCGCCTCGCGAGCGGCCTGAACAGCGGGTAGGAGCAGCCCAACCATGACGCCGATGATTGCAATCACCACCAGCAACTCAACCAACGTGAAGCCGTTGCGTTTCATTTTGATCACCACAGAAAGCGAATGGGAAAATAAGACAAGCGGCAATTCCTTCTCAGCTGAGCTGTGATGCTTCAGATCAAACGAATAACCACTTGTGTAAATACCGCGCTATGGGACAAGACGACTTTGATGAAGATCAATGCAAGATAACGATTAACAAAACGTGAGTAAACAAATTTTCTCAGTTTTTTTATGAGACTGCTTTAGCAGAACTTTCCCTAGCTTGAGGTGATGCCAAAGCAAAACCTGTGCCACCCCGTTTTGAAATTACTTTCCGTCACTGCTGAGACCTGCAAGTCGGCCACGGGAGTCCGAGTCTTTGACTTGCAGAAACGCTTGCGATCTCCTGCGGATTGCAGCCAACAAGCACGCAACTGGCAAACTTTTGACCGCTCTTGCTGAGTTCAGGTCCGGATGTTGACCAATAATTGACCATATTTGCCAAGACGCAACGCCATGGAAAAGCTTCTTTCCCATCAAATAACTAAATAACTTAATTGCGCAATTTAAAGGCGGACCGATCAAATCTAACGGATGCGAATGCACAGTAAGCGGGCAGGCGTGTTGAATGCTTGGGCAGCAGGACTCCCGTTATAGGGGGTAGCGCAAGACGATTGCCTTCAAGGCCGTTCTGCTCGCCGAACGAGCGACGATGATTGTAAATTGACAGGATCTGAGTAGGCTTGGCGGCCTCACTTCACGTCAGCCCATGTCTTTCCAGTTCCAATTTCGACCTTCAATGGTACGCGTAATTGCATGACGTGAGTCATTTCTTCTCGAATCAGTTCGCTCAATCGTTCAGCATCTTCTGGATCGACTTCCAGCACCAGTTCGTCATGAATCTGCAGCAGCAATTTGGCTCGCAGATTCGATTTGGCCATTCGCCGATAGACATGGATCATCGCTTTCTTGATCAAGTCGGCGGCCGAGCCTTGAATGACGGTGTTGACTGCGATCCGTTCGGCTTCGGTTAAATTGCGCCGCTTTGAAGGCTCCAGTTTCGTCAGGTCACGCACGCCTAAAACATTGCGCCTTCGCCCCAGGATAGTGCTGACGAATCCTGTCTTACGGCAATCGACCAAGGTGCCAAGCATAAAGTCTTGGACGCCAGGGTAACGGGCAAAGTAAAGTTCGATGTACTCGGCCGCTTCGTCCTTGCTGATGCCCAAAGTTCTCGCCAACCCGAATGGGCTTTGCCCGTAGACGATGCCGAAGTTGATCGTTTTGGCGACGCGGCGCATGTCGCTGGTGACCGCCGATTCTTCGACACCATGAACCTCCGCCGCTACGCGAGTGTGTATGTCGCTGTCTTTCTCATAAGCATCCATCAATGCTGCGTCGCCGCTGAAATGAGCAAGCACGCGCAATTCAATCTGGGAATAGTCGGCGGCCATCAGCAACCACCCGTCGGGGCCGGCGCGAAACGCTCCTCGGATCGCACGCCCTTCTTCGGTTCGAATCGGGATGTTTTGAAGATTCGGTTCAGTGCTGCTTAAACGTCCTGTTGCAGCCACGTCTTGGCGGAACGACGTATGTACACGATTGGTTTTGCTGCTCACCAATCGAGGCAGCGCATCGATATAAGTATTTTTCAACTTGGTCGCTTGGCGATATTCGATCAACCGCGCCGGCAATGGGTGCGACATCGACAGCGTCTGCAACACCTCAACATCGGTGCTGGCGCCGGTCTTGGTCTTTTTGACGATCGGCAGCCCGAGATCTTCGAACAGGACTTTGGCAAGTTGTTTAGGGCTATCAAGATTAAACTCGCCGCCCGCTGCGGTAAAAATCTCAGTCCTTAGGCGCTCGATGCGATCAGCGAACAGGCTGCTCATCGAAGCCAGATGGTCGACATCGACTCGGATGCCATTGAACTCCATCTCCGCCAAGACTTCGATCAGCGGCATTTCGAGATCGCGGAACAGCAGATCAAGATCGAGCGAGGCGAGCGTTTCGCGCGCCATGGGGATGATGCGAATCGGCACGTCGACATCTTCGCAGGCGTAATTGGAGATGATCGCCAGTGGCACTCGGTCCATCGTGATTTCGTTCTTGCCGCTGCCGATCAATTCTTTGATGCCGGTCGTTTTTTCATTCAGATAACGGAGCGCTAAGTCGTCCAGCGTATGATTCCGGCGGCCGGGATCGATCAAGTAATCCGCAACCATTGTGTCGACTAGCGGTCCCTGGATGTTTGCACCAGCCGAACGCAGGACGATCAGATCAAACTTGATGTTCTGGCCGATTTTTCCAATATTCGGATTTTCCAGAATCGGCCGCAGGCGGTTGATCACTTCATCGCGATCAAGTTGTGGGTCGCCGGCCGGGGCAAGAATAGGAATGTAGGCGGCATGCCCTGGCGACCAGGCGATCGAGATGCCGACCAAGTCGCTTGACCGCGGATCGGTTCCCGTCGTCTCGGTGTCGATCGCGATTTCGCTGTACACGCCCAGTCGTTTCACCAATGCGTCCAACATCGGCAAATCGGTGATTGTTTGATATTGTGCGACATCGGTCGCTGTCGGCTGGGCCATCGCCATGCCGGTACGGCCAAAGACTTCGTCGATGCGAGTGCGTAAACGCCGAAACCCAAACTCGTCCAACATCGCGGTCAGCTTCGGTACGTCGGCGTGCATCAATGATTGGTCCCAAGGGGTTTCGCAGGGGACATCGTCGCGCAGTTTGACCAGGGTGCGGCTCAGTTGGGCCCGTTCGCGACCGGCTTTGATATTTTCCTTCCGTTTGGCTCCGGAGACGCTGTCGGCGTTGTCCAGGATCGTTTGCAGGTCGCCGAATTGCGTTAAAAGTTGCTGGGCCAGTTTCGGACCGACCAGCGGAATACCGGGGACATTGTCGACCGGATCGCCCACCATCGCTTGATAATCGACGACTTGATCGGGGCGGATTCCCCAATCTGCCATCAATTCCGTTGCGGTCATTTCCAGGTTTTTGCGAATGTTGTAGAGATGGACCCGATCGGTGATCAATTGGCGACAATCTTTGTCAGCCGTCACGATCAAACAGGTTCCGCCTTTGGATTCGACCTGCTTGGCGACGGTCGCCAAAATGTCGTCCGCCTCGAAACCGCCGCATTCCATCACGCCGATTCCCATCGCTTGGATGATTTCGCGGATCGGCGGAATCTGTTGACGCAGGTCCTCGGGCATCGATTCGCGGTGAGCTTTGTATTGATCGTAAAGCTCGTTTCGAAAAGTGACTTCCGACTTGTCGAAAGCACAGATCAAGTGAGTTGGCGACTTGCGGGTGATCAGTTCCAGCATATCACCGACAAACCCATGAACGGCGGCGACCGGAGCACCCGCGGGACTGGTCATCGGCGGCAAAGCGTGGAACAGTTGGTAGATCAGCGAGTGGGCATCGACAAGAACGACTCGCAAGTGCGGCTGGTCGTCGACCGATTTGCCAGCAGTGGTTTCGTTGAGTGCGGTAGTGGATTTAGCGGTCGGCTCAGCGCTAGGCAGCGATTGTGCGCCAGTTGTCGGCCGATCACCATCTGTCTCCTGTGTCGGCAAAGAGGAATCCGTTGCGACCGTTGGCGAAGCCGGTTCGCCGACTCGATCGCTAGAAAACCCGAATAAATCGTGATCATAATCGCGATTGGAGTCGGCGGAACTGTCGGAATTTCGCCCCGAGGATGAGTGGGTTTCGCGTGTTGGCCTTCGTGGCATGGTGGAAAACTGGCGGTCGAGAGGGAATAGTAAAGAGACAGTTGCCGGTGGGATTGCTCGGCGGAACGATCCGCTAAAATCGCAAAGCCGTCAAAAATGGTTGGCGACGCGTGAGTTTTTGTTCGCTCGAAGCTAGAATACTGGGCAGCAGTAAATAGAGTAGCGTGTTGACAGGCGATTGCAGACACGCTCCGCACAGCGGTCAAACCACCGCAGGCAACCGCCGACACTCCTCATTAACGTCTTTCAGGGCAGATTCTCAATGGCCGCTCGTGACGACTCGGTTATCCGAGGCACTTTGATCACATCGCTGATCATACTGGTCCTATCGCTTGCGCTCAATTTTTTCCTCTACCGATGGGGCAGCACAAGCTCGATCGAAGCCGAGCGGGCTCGCGAACAGTTAGCCACCAGCCAAAACGAATTGCGCACCAACAACGACCGCATCAGTTTGATGAAGGCGATGATGGGTATCGGCACGATCAGCGAAGCGGAGTTTGACGTCCTGCGTCAAAGTGCCAGCGGCGATCCTGAAATGGAAGCAATCGAACGCCGCTTCCTCGAAGATATGGCTTATTTGGGCCCCGACGTCGACCCACAAAACCGCAACTATCCCGCATTGCCGGAATACTTGGTCAACGCAATTCGTTCGCGAAACGACCAGTACGGCCAGGCTCGAAATGAAGCGACCACGATTCGATCGCAGGCCGCCAGCGACGTCGACAACGCCCGCAAGGCCGAAGAAGAAGCGAAGAAAAATCGCGACGCCGCGATCCAGAAGCAGCAGCAGGATAATGAAGAGTTCCTGCAAGCTCGCGCGAAAATGAAGGAGGATGGAGAAAAGAATCGCGATGAAATGACCAAAGCAAGTCTCGCACTATCGGCATTGCGCAAGACGGCGGCGGATGAGAAAGCAAAGCTCGAAGGCGACCTCACCAAAACCCGAACCATTATTGAGACCCAGCGACAAGAATTGACTCGCTTGCGAAGCGACCGGTTTGAAAACGTTCAAGGGGAGATTTCCTATGTCGTTCCACCAGGTCGAATGGTTCATATCAATCTGGGCAGTGCCGATGCATTGGTCGTTGGGGTCCAGTTCGGTGTTGTGGACGTGAACGAACTGAATGTCGAAAAAGCGGAACTGAAGTCACAAATTCAAGTGACCAAGATCCTCGGCGAACACTCGGCACAAGCTCGTGTACTTGGCAATCCATCCTATAAGAATCCGCTTGTTCGCGGCGATAAACTCTACTCGCCGTTCTGGGCTCCGGGCCGCAAGGTTCGTGTCGCCTTGGCGGGCGATATCGATATTACCGGAGACGGCCGCAGCAACACCGACCAGCTCAAGGCGATGATAGAACAGGCTGGCGCGGAAGTGGCTGCAATGATTTCATCCACCGGTGTGATGGACGGAAAACTCGATTCAAGTGTCCGCTTCCTTGTCATCGGCGAACAACCTGATTCGTCAGCAGATCCCGCTGCGGATGCCAAACGAGTTCGTGCGATGGACGAAATAAGCCGCTTGAAAGCACAAGCGACCGAACTTGGCATCACCACGATTCCTGCTTGGAAGTTGATTGAGTACCTCAAGGGCATCAACGACTCCATCACCACTCCTTTGGGAACCGACTCTCGCGCAGCCGACTTTGCGCCTTTGCCAGCAACAGGAATGTCAGGCCGAAATCAGTCCAACCTCTTGCCAGAAATCTATCGCAACCAGGTCGAAGGCCAACCACAACAACCAAGGCGGTAGTGAACTGACTGCGGTTCGCATAGCCGATGGCGATTCTACGGCCGCCAACGAGTCGATGTTGACGGGGCCGCTCGCATGCCGGGGGGCCGAGATTCGCCAATTGGCTTGGCGGACTGAATCGGCAAAACGACTGTCGCTTTCTCTCGCGGAATCTCTGATTGACGACCCGCGTCCCTGGCATGCGGTCGTCTCCAGCAGACTCGGCCGAACACCGCTGGCCCACCACCTCGAACTGGCGACGCTCTATCGGTGGGTCCAGCAAACGGTCGAGGCGTCGGCTGTACCATTGACCATCGCTTCAACGGCCGCAGAGCGTTGGGTGATTCGCGCTTGTGGATTGCTCGGGGTCGCTCCGCTGCGGCTGGAATTGGGATCAGGCGACTTTGCGACGGGCGAACCAGGAGGCGACAGGACGTCGCGAGTTTTCAGCCAAAACCCGAAGATAACACGCGATGAAGTCGCGATCATGCTGGCCGACCGCGTCGATGTCGCGATGGTGCGACGTGGCGGCACGATTCATCGACTGCTGCTCCAACGTTTGGCGCAAGGTGAACCGGCGACGGTACGCGTGCTGGTGCCGGTCGAACCGTGGGGCCAACCGGTTTCACCTGGCTCTTCTCGTGTGATCCAGGAATTGATCGACGCTGGCGCAGTCGGATACTGCTGCCACTGGGACGGGCCCGACGATAACGAACCGTGCAGTCACGATTCGGTCAGGGCATCGGAGAAACGTGCGACAAGCAACTTGGCTGCCAGTTGCGATGTCGCTGTCCGACAGTTGCTGAACCACAGCGACGCTTGGCTGGTGCATTGCACCCGTGGCCGACAAGCTGCGTGGCCGGGGCAGTCGGATGAGCAATTTTTCGACTGGTTAATGCTTTCCGCCCCACAAGCCGCCGATCTCTCCCCGCTCGCTACGCTGCAACGCATCGTCACCCAGCAGCAATTGATCGGATCCGGACGCACAACGCGATCGGGCCGCCCGGTCGTCTGCTTTTCCGATCGACCGCTTTGGGAAGTCATCGGCCAACGCGTTTTTCGGTCTCACTTGGGACGCTGGGATGCCGAGCCATTTGGGATCGCGATCCGCAAGGAAGCAGTCCTGCCAATGGGGGCTCAGCCGGTCATCTATTTCGATCCCAAAAAACGTTCTGCTGAACCGCCTGGCTTGTCGATCGACGCCAATGCTGACCAATCCTGGCGGCTTCAACCTGTCGGTGTGACTTACGATTGGACTGCGGAACGTGAATGGCGATTGCCGGTAGCCCTGGATCTGCGACAATTGGCTGTCGATGACGTCGTTGTGTTTGTCGCCAGCGATAAACAGTGCGGCCAAATAATCGATTCCAAATGGCCGATCATTTCCATTGAATCGTTGCAGCGAACCTGGCGTGGTACGGTCGCCACCTAGCTACCATTTCGATAAGCTCAACTGGTCGTTTCGGCCTTTGTTCCCAGTCCAGCAATCTTGCGTACGAATCGCTTTCCGAGCGCCTAGCCCACTTTCCGATTGATCCATGATGCCAGCCACAGCCGCTCTCGCCGAAACCATTTACCCGCTTGCTCCCTACAAAACCGTTCCGCCCCAGGATTTGCAGTTTCGCATCGAAACCGTGCGGCGGCAGATGGGCAATCGTCTGATGATCCTCGGCCATCACTACCAGCAGGATGAAGTGATCGCGCATGCGGATTTGCGAGGCGACAGTTACCAATTGAGCCAGATGGCGGCCGACAGTGAAACGTGCGAAGCCATCGTGTTTTGCGGTGTCCACTTCATGGCCGAAACGGCTGATATTTTGGCAAACCGCCCCGAGCGGCTCGAAAGCCGTGGCGGCAAACGCGTCACCGTCGTCCTGCCCGACATGGCCGCAGGCTGTTCCATGGCCGACATGGCGGCAATCAATCAGGTCGAAGCCGCTTGGGCCGATATGGCCGAAGTGATCGATACCCAGCGTGTCATTCCCGTCACTTATATCAACAGCGCCGCCAGCCTGAAGGCATTTTGCGGTCGCCACGGCGGGATCGTTTGCACCAGCAGTAACGCGGCGGCCGTTCTGAAGTGGGCGTTTGAGCGAGGCGATCGAGTCTTTTTCTTCCCCGATCAACACCTTGGCCGTAACACGGCGCTTACCATGGGAATCACGACGGATCAGATGCCGGTCTGGGATCCGTACCAGTTGGAATTGGGTGGCAACACCGAAGCCGCCCTAGAAAACAGCCGCGTGATCCTTTGGAAAGGGCATTGCAGCGTCCACCAAATGTTCCGCCCCGAACACGTTGAGCAATTCCGCGCAAAGCACCCCGGCATCAAGATTTTGGTCCACCCCGAATGCCCACGCGAAGTGAACGATATCGCCGACGTTTCAGGCAGCACCGGAAAGATCATTCAAACAGTGAAAAACAGTCCGCCGGGAAGCAAATGGGCGATCGGTACCGAGTTGCATTTGGTCAATCGACTCAAGGCAGAGCATCCTGAGCAGGAGATACATTTCCTCAGCCCCGTGGTTTGCATGTGTGCGACGATGTATCGCATCGACTTACAGCACCTCTGCTGGAGCCTCGAAAACTTGCGTGACGGACACCCGGTCAACGTCATCGAAGTCGACCCGGACGTGACTCATTGGAGCCTCGTCGCGTTGGAACGAATGCTGTCCGTGAAGTGACTCGGCCGATCAGTCAGGCTCACGAATAAAGTATTTTGGCCGGGACGAATCGCTAGTGCCGCTCGAAATGGAACGGGTCATCGACGCGCTATGCGCTGGGGTGTAAGCACCGTTGGTCGCATTCTGTGATGGCGGTGTCGATTCCTGTTTGGCCAGCGGTGTGTAAACAAATCGGTCGGTGATCAAGTCTTCCACCGCGATCTTTTCTGGCAACGGCCCCGAAGCCTCTGGAACCGGTTGTCGATTGGTCACCCAGCGATCGGGCTGAGAAAAATCGGTGATGGCACCCCCAGCTTCCTGGACACGTGTTGGCAAAGAAGCTCCTGCTGCCGCCGGAAAGCGATCGCGCACAGGTTGGGGCTGCTGGATCTCAAATGAAACGTCGTAGTAAGAATCTGGCATCGGCGGCAATGCAGGGGTATGATGTCCCGGAACCGCCATTGGAAGTGGCTGCCAAGCGAGCGACGGATCGAACGCCGGCGACTCACCCCAGCCTCCCTTGGCAATCGTCAACGTATCAACCGGATCCGTCGAAGGGGGCGCCGCCAAGGGCTGTAGGGTATCGGATTCGCTAGACGACCGGCGGAAGGGTAACGCAGCAACGACACCACCGACAATCATCAATGCTACAAGAGTAGTAGGACGCAAGTGACTCACTCGGTTGGGCTTGGAAGTCCGAGCCGACCTAGCGATTATGCAATCGCAAAGTCAACCCAAAACAGGTCAACTTCGTCCCTGAAACCGTGGCAATGGTCTACGATGCATCTTGCAAGCTTTGATATCGGCCAGTGATCGGCCGACAGTTGAATCAAAAAAATGTTTTTCCCGAAGAATGATTTCACGTCAAAGAAACGACCTCCATCCATAAATGGTGCCACCCATAAATTGATGGTAGCCAGATAAATTCTGGGGCATTACCGAGCACTTGCATCTATCATCCGAGACTCCGCTACTTCCGAAAGCCACCAAACCGGCGAAATACTGTATGCGTTGGCCTGGGCGGGCGCTGGCTCGCTTTGCGGGCTGAACGCAACCCGGGGTTCAACGAATAACGTCGTTCGGCGACGACCACACGACGCACTACTTCTCAGAATGCAACCGGGGAGCAACAGAAAAGACCGTCGTCAAGCATTACGACGCTGGCGAGTATCGATTACCGAACGATTTGGAAGGAAATCAACAGGTGTCAGTAGCTCCCTTAAATGCTAAGTCAACAGTCCGCCAATCGCGGGCTTGCGTGATCCACTTAGGCTGCCAAGTACAAACCTCGCGCTGCCCGTTGGCCTCGGTGCCAACGCTTACCCGATTTCTTAGCGTCTTCGTCCATTGCGGCGGGCGAACCGATGCACGTCGAGCGACCAAAATACTTCTTGAAGTGCCACACCATGTCTCGCCACATCGCCGAATCGACTCCCAGCGATGCTAACAACGTTGCAAGCTTCGGTGGGACATTCGCAACCACTCCATCGATTCCTTGCTTCGCTGTCCAAGTCAATAGCTGCAAGTAATCTTCCCAAATGATCTGCAGAAAACCTCGATCGCTTGCTCGCAATCCGTCGCTGTGAACTTGGGGATCGAGCGACAGAATCTGCTTGTCCAGCGTCAACGGCGACAACCAAGCATCACAAGCGATCCTGCGCCCCGTTGGGTTGCGTCTCTTTGCCTTAAGCTGCTTCTTCAACTCAGCAACCGGTGTGTTTTTGATTCTGTCACCAGCTTCTTGGTTCGTAACCGGCATCAGATCAAACGCCGCTGCATTGATCTGTTTTCCATTAGCCGCATGAATTCGATCGTGGGCGGATGTATGGCTCGCCTTGTCAGGACTTTCGAACATTGCCGCGCGAATCGGATTGAGATCGACATACATCGCACAAGCCAGCAAACCGGTCTCATCCATAATCCGCAGCGCCTTGAAACGTCCTTCCCAAAATCGCCCAGTACAATCATCCTGGCGGTTCGCAATCCGAGCGATCGGCTCTGAAAGCGCTCGCATGAACCATGAAATATCGGACAATCGCTCGCGAATCACAGCCATTCGCTCGGGTTGGTTGACCAGCATTTGGACGTCGTT
>DNWZ01000162.1 GCA_003506095.1 Planctomycetaceae bacterium
GGTACACCAACGTGCTCGGTCGCCGGGGAATGTTGGTCTATAAGCTTTGGCTTGCTCGGCGACCCTTCGCAGCAACAGAAAACATCCAGCTCCCAAACGAAAAATGACGAACCGCATGATTGCAATTCGTCATTATCGTTGTTCGTTATCCGACACGCTGGATCAGCTGTATCGCATATCACAGGTTACGCCGCCGGCGGCCCACAGATAACTGTGTTTGCTGTAATCGGCGACCATGCGATGGCTGCTAAAACGCCACGCCAGAGTGCTGATGCTGTGCATCATCTTGCGAATCCACGCCTTGGGTAAACCGTCGTAATCGCGGTCGTAGTAACACGGAATCACCTCGTTTGCCAACGTGTAATACAACGCTTCGGCATCGCGTTGATCGGTGATCGCGTCGTTGACGTGACTGGTCCCATGCCCGATCGCAAACCCATTGTCGCCATTGAACGCTTCGGCCCACCAGCCATCCAAAATGCTGCAGTTCAAGCCGCCGTTGAGCACGACTTTCTGGCCGCTGGTGCCGGATGCTTCCAGAGGTCGACGCGGGTTGTTCAACCACACGTCAACGCCTTGAATCAAGTGACGACAAACGTTGATGTCATAATCTTCGATAAAAGCGACTCGACCAGCAAACCGAGGATCGTGACGCAGGTTCGCAATCTCCTTGATGAATCGCTTGCCCGGTTCGTCTTTCGGGTGCGCCTTGCCAGCGTAAATGAACTGCACCGGCCGATCGGTGTTGCTGATCAATTCCGCGATCCGGTCCATTTCCTGAAACAACAGGTTCGCACGCTTATAAGTTGCAAACCGGCGACCGAAACCGATCGTCAAAATGTTCGGGTCCAGCGCATTGCGGGCCGCTTCAATCACCGCATCACTTTCGCCACGACGGCGCGACTGGCGACTCAAACGACGACGCACGAATGTCAAAAGATTGTTCTTCAACGCATTATGAGTTTCCCATAACTCGCCCGGATCAACATTATGAATCGAAGCCCAGATTTCTGGTGATTGAACATTCCGCGCCCAGTTCACCGGAAAATGCTTGTCATACAGCTTCCACATCTGCTGGGCCAACCACGAATGGACGTGGACACCGTTGGTGATGTGGCCAATCGGCACCTCCTCTTCAGGACGGTCGGGCCACATGCACGACCACATGCGTCGGCTGATCACGCCGTGCAAGTTGCTGACCGCGTTGGCATAGTGGCTCATCTTCAGCCCAAGCACCGTCATGCAAAACGTTTCTTCGGGATTGTTGCCATCGACACGCCCCAGTGCCATCAACTGATCATGCGATATGCCCAACGAATCGCGCAGCGGGCCGAGGTGTTCTTCGATCAAATCAGCCGTAAAGCGGTCGTGGCCCGCCGGCACAGGCGTGTGTGTCGTAAAGCAGCTCATCCGCGACGTTTGACGCGCAGCCTCCTCAAACGACAGGCCATCGTCATGCATCCGCTGACGCACCACTTCCAACGCGCCGAACGCGCTGTGCCCTTCGTTCAAGTGATACGCACCGGGGTGAATGCCAAGCGCCGCCAGAGCTCGGACGCCGCCAACCCCCAAAACCAATTCTTGACGGATTCGCGTGCGAATGTCACCGCCATACAAACGGCTGGTCAGCTCGCGTTCCTCAGGACTGTTGCCGTCGACATTGCAGTCGAGCAGGAACAGTCGGACCCGCCCCACTTGCATCATCCAAACCTTGGCCAACAACGAACCATGGCGAGTGTCGATTCGCACCATCACCGGTTGGCCGTCCGCACCGACCGCCGGGTCCATCGGCAAATCTTCAATCTTGGTGTTCAGATAATCTTCGCCTTGCATCCCCGTTTCATCGAGGTACTGGCGAAAATAGCCCTGCGAGTAAAACAAACCAACGGCGACTAAAGGCACGCCCAAGCCCGACGCACTTTTAATATGGTCACCAGCCAAAACACCCAATCCACCACTGTAGATCGGAATCGATTCGTGGATCCCAAACTCAGCGGAAAAATACGCCACGGGCTTCGCACCCAGCACGCCCGCGTTCGTTGCACCCCATGTCTGTGTGTCCGCCATGTACTCTTGCAATCGGCGGTAAAGATAATTAATCCGGCTTTGCAGCACCAACTCGGTCGCCCGTTGTGCAACTTGATCAGGCGTCATTTCTCGCAACAGCGCTACCGGATTGTGGTCCAACTGTCGCCATCGAATCGGATCGATTTCGCGAAACAATTGATCACATTCAGGGTGCCAAGACCACCAAAGGTTGGTGGCCAGCGACCATAGTTTTTGATAAATCGCTTGTGCTTCTGGAAACTTGGAATCTCCAGAATCAGTCGCCGAAGGCGTAGGTAAAGTGATCGACATCTCGATATCGCTCGTCATCATTGCAAAATTGGATTCAATTGAACGGACCGCCGCGGTTCCGTTTCGAAGTAGACTCCCAAGGGGAAAAGAATAACGTTTTTGTCAGCGCGCGGTGCGCGTCACTGGCGTCAGCGGAAAATTTCCATCCATTTCCTTACCCTTATTAGCCGCATAAGCATTCAATCCGTTCAAGTCACATTGTTAAACAATTAACGATTAACTCGAACGTGACGTTTGATGTTTCACTAGACAACCTGAATTGCCTATTCTTCCCCTTGGAGACGAAATTGAACATTGTCGACACTCCCGACTCGCCTTCGCTCGAAACGCTGTGCGACTATCTATCAAGCCGCGCCGACCAGTGGCGAACCACAAACGATTGGCCGCGTGAGGCGTTGGCGGCCTGTGCGACTGCTGGTGTTTATCGCTGGTTCATGCCGCAATCCGCTGGCGGTCTTGGCTGGAACGACGTCGATCAAACACGCGGATACTTGCGATTGGCTGCGGCTGACTTGACGACGACGTTCATCATCACCCAGTTCATCGGTGCGTGCCGGCGGATCGGTGGCAGCGAAAATCGCCAAGTCGCCGACCGATGGTTGCCGCGTTTAATTTCCGGCGACGCGTTCGCTACGGTCGGCATCAGCCATTTAACGACCAGCCGCAGACACTTGGGCAAGCCGGTTTTGTCCGCGATCACTGTGGACCAATCGCCCGTTCGATATCGACTGACCGGTGTCGCGCCCTGGGTGACCGGCGGCGCGCATGCCGACGTTGTCGTTTTGGCCGCGACTATGCCTGACGGCCGCGAACTGCTAGCGGCCGTTCCGACCGATTTGCCTGGCGTGGAGTGTGGTGGCGGAGCGGACTTGGTCGCATTGTCGGCCAGTTGCACCGATCAAGTCGCTTTGCACGACGTTGAAATCACCGCCGAACACTTGATCGCCGGTCCGGTTAATGAAGTGATGAAGTCGGGCGTTGGCGCGGGGACCGGTGGCTTGCAAACGTCGACGCTGGCTGTGGGCCTGGCGCGTGCAGCAGTCAATTATTTGAAGTCCGAAGCCGTCAAGCGAACGGATTTGTGTTTGGTCGCTGAAACGATGCAACATCAAGCCGATGAATTGCAGCAACGGTTGTTGCTGGCCGCATCCGGACAAGTATGCGACGCCAGCGAGATCCGTGGCGATGCTAACCGCTTTGTCATGCGAACCACGCAGGCCGCGATGACCGCCGCAAAGGGGGCCGGTTATGTTCAAGGCCACCCTGTCGGTCGTTGGTGTCGGGAAGCGTTGTTTTTTCTTGTCTGGAGCTGTCCACAACCGGTTGCATCGGCCCAAATGTGCGAATTGGCAGGCATCGCGGTATAGCCGTTTTCGGATAGGCCAGTTCAGTTCGCTCGCGGGTGCGCCTTTTCATAAATAGCGCGTAGATTTGCGGTGCTAACATGCGTATAGATTTGCGTTGTCGCTAAGCTTTTGTGTCCTAACAGTTCCTGGACGCTGCGAATGTCGGCGCCTCGATCCAATAGATGCGTTGCGAAACTGTGACGCAACGTGTGCGGGCTGGTACGCGCGTCGAGCCCAGCGGTGCCGATGTATTTTTCTAACATCCGGCCGACGCTGCGGGTGGTTAATCGATTGCCAAAACGATTGACGAAGACCGCTGCGTCGCGTCCCTTGGATTCTTCCGTGGTGGCCCGGGTACGCTTGCACTTGTATTGATGGATCGCATCAATCGCATAAGACCCCAGCGGGCTGATCCGCTCTTTGCGGCCCTTGCCGCGAACCCGCGTGATCTGTTCGTCGAAATCGAGGTCGCCATCGGACAGCCCCACCACTTCGCTGACTCGCAACCCGGCGCTGTACATCGTTTCCAGGATCGCGCGGTCGCGTAACCCGGCGGGATCTAATGTCGGCGGCGCGGCTAACAAGCGGCCGATCTCTTCGGTCGATAAGACGTGAGGCAGTTTGCGTTGTCGACGCGGGTTGCGCAGCGGCTTGGCGGGGTTGGATGTGGCGATCCCCTGACGCTGGGCAAAACGATAGAAACTGCGCAGCGATGCGAGTTTTCGAGAGATCGTCGTGCGAGCATATCCGGCTTCTTGCAGCGCGGATTGATACTGGCGAAGTGTTTGTGGCGAAAGACTGTCAGCCGCCGGAACCGATCCGAGCGTCGTTTCGAGCCATTGCATCAGACCGAATAAGTCTTCACGGTAAGACTTGATCGTTAAGTCAGATGCATTTCGCTCGGTGGCCAAGTAACGCAAAAACTGCGTGACGCTTTTTCGCACAACAAACTCCCGTCGGATCGTCGGTGGTTCAGTGACGATCGGTCATCGGCGTGCGATGCTTCCGCTCCATCGCCACTTCATCTGCCTGATGATCGTTTTCTTGGGGAACCGCGTCGCGAATCTTTCGGCTCAGCATCGCGGCGTCGTACCAAGAGAAATCGATCTCGGGGTCGGCTGCGAAATGCGCCAATTGACGCAAGGTGTTGTCGCGGTTGGCGTCATCAAACAAGAAAATGAACTTTTCTTCGCCTTTGACGAGTGCCAGGACGTTGATCTCGGTATCCATGAGGTTTGGCCTATCCGTA
>DNWZ01000349.1 GCA_003506095.1 Planctomycetaceae bacterium
ATGCCGCAGCGGCGCCTCTTTGCCTTCTTCCCAAGCCCAAGATTGCTCACAGGCCCGCGTTAAACAGCCCGGAAACGCCAGCGGTCCGAATTGGCCCAACGACCAGGCGACAAACAGCTCAGCGGAGTCCTCGGGGTCGCCCATATCATCGGGCCACGGCTTGGGCGACAGCGATACCAACACATGACCGGCGACTTCCGGCCGAAACCGCAAGACCAGCGTAAATGTCGGGTCGTCTGGCCCGGTCGATTCGTGTCGACCTACAATTTCAAAGCCACTGAGCGCCGATTCGATTTGTTCGGAATCGATCGCATGCTCTAGCAGCACACAGATTCCTTGGGTAAATAACCCCTTGGCCATCGCCAACCCCTTCAAGTCAGAATCCCGCATCCTAACCGGATCGTCCGCCGACGGGGAGGGTGCGATGCGAATCAAGCCGCTCGGCGAACCGACCGCTCTGGAATCGAAAGGTTTGGCGTGACCGAAACTGAAATGGTGTTTTTGGGTGCTGAGCCATCCAGCCCCAAAGCTCGACCCAAGAAACGGCCACGAATCAACACTTCATAACTGGCGATCCCGATTCCAACGGCTACGCCAGTAACGAGAAAGGATTTGCCGAGCGAAGAAAACTCTGGCAGCAACCATTTCAAGTCGATCTGCAGCAACGCAACGATGGGATGATGGACCAGATAGATCCAAAAACTGGCTCCCGCTAAATACGCGACCGAGCGCCGGGCCCTCGGGCGTTGCAGCAGGATCGGCGACGCGAGATTGCCAATCCCGATCATGGCCAGCGAAACGGTCCAAGCCGCCATTACGGTCAACGATGCCAGCAGAACCCTGGCAAGCAATCCGATGTCCATCGCCAGCGACGTCGAATCGGCTCGCTCGATCGCCCACTGCCCCAACAGGATCGCCGCGAATCCGCAAACCGCACCGACACCGATCAGTCGCTCGGCATTGGCGGTCGAAAAGCTCATTCGCGGATCGAATGCCGCCAGTGCTAAGCCACCGAAAAAGAATGTGCCGCTGTAGATCCATTTGCTGGCCACGGGCGCGAATCCATGCTGGAAACCGAACACAACCTCCGGTGCCCAAATCAACACGCACACGCCAATCAACGGCAGTGCACATGCCGAAACGAACAGAGCCTGCGACGACTTACCAAACCGATCGCCGCCGGGCTCGCCGAGGTTTGGCGTGGCAATCGCATGTCGGCGCAGCAGCCCGAAACCCGCCAAAGCGACGCAGTACAAAAAGACATACAGCAGAAACCAAAGATGGGCGAAACCGAACAGATGCTGCCGCATGTCACGTGGAAATTTCGGTGGCCACAGTCGATCTGCGGAGACCGATCCGTCGATCACCCCACCGACTAACCAAATCAAATAATCGATCGGTAACAGCACGACTGCGGCGGCCAGAAACGGCACCAACAATCGTTGCGCCCGCGATCGAATCAGGCCCAGGTCTCCGCTGGCGTTCCAGCTTCGGTAGGCAAAGAACCCCGCCAACAGCAGAAACAGAGGCATAATGAACAGTTCGATCGACCAGAACAAATGGCTGACAACGCCGCTGGGCGCATCCTGCGTTGCCCACACCAAACCCGGCATCGGATGATTCAAGTAAGCGACACCAGCATGCAAGTAAACGACCAAAATCGCCGCCCCGGCACGCACCAAATCGGGCCCGAGGGAACGTTGTGCCTGCGTACGAATTGCCTGCGTACGAACTGCCTGGTCAAAGGCAGCATCGCGATCATCCTGATCACGAAAAATAGTCAATGACATACGCTCACCTCCGGTCGATCGTCAGGTCGTAAAGTTCTCGCTCGCCTCAGCGTCGGAGCGTCGGTTCGCCACCGATTTGGGCCAACCGTGTGCGGGCGTGATTGGCATGTGGCAAATCGGCAAACCGAGTCAGCAGAGCGGTATAGCAAGTCGCCGCCTCGCGTGGCCTCGCCAATTTTTCAAACGATTTGCCAGCCTGCAGCAGCGCCAGCGCAGCCCACTGGCCGGTCCCATCCAACGTGTCGACGCGACGATACGCATCGATCGCTTCGGCATACTTTTGCTGCAGGAAAAACGTCTCGCCGATCAACCACTGAGCCCTCGGCCGCAGCTCGGCCGACGTCTCGGTCGCCCGCACGATCTCGGCCAGTAAGTCACGAGCTTCGTCCAGCCTCGCCCGGCGAATGGCGAGCTCCGCTTCCAACATTCGCGTCAACGAAACCTTGAATCCGTCTTCGCCAGCAGCCCGTTTCGCCGCTTCTAAACGCCCATTGGCAACGTCAATCGTCCCGAAAGCGACCGACGTTTCAGCCGCCCGAATCAACGTCGGAAAATCATCGCATTGCCACGCATCAATGATCGCCAACCACCACGGCAATGCCTCAACGCTGCGGTGAGTCTGCATCAACGATTCGGCGACCATGCGATCGATGGCCGCGCCACGCCGCATCGTCGACGCGTCCTGGCGGTTGGGAACCACTAAATCGGCTGCCAACATCGCCAACATCGTCCATCGACCGCTCGCACCCGCCCAACGGCACGCCGATTCACACGCCGCCGGAACCGATCGATCGGTCTGCTGGACATTCGGGCCGATTCGACCCTCGCGTTTTTCGGTCGTGTCAGCCGCAGCTGGTGCATCTTTCGCATTTGCCAAATCGATCAAGCGGCCAAGCAGGTCAATCGACAAATGCTCTGCGACATGCACTTGCTTGGACACCGGTTCTGCTGCATCGCCATCGTCAGGGGTGGATAAACGATCGAGCACGCCGCTGGTCAACTCCCCATCGCTGTCTGACTTTACCAGTGCCGCGACCGTCGATCGCCACAGCGGATCGTCGCTCGATGCGAGCGAACCGACCAACAAGCGTTCGTAAATCGCAGCAGAAAGCGCAGAAAGCTTTGGCGATGGTGGCGTGTTCGCATCCAGTCTCCGTTGCCACTGAGCGCGAACGGATTGCGGCCACGGCGCAGGCATTGCGAAAACCAATTCGTCAAGCACTTGGTACGCGGCGACCGAATCGGGATAGTCGGCGACAACGGCCAATCGCAATTGGGTCGCTGCTGCGTATTGCCCCAATCGATCCAGCACGCCGGCTCGCGCGACGATCGCGTGCTGTACGTCACGGTGTTCGGGGTAGGTGGAAACAAAGCCGGATAACAGCTGGTCGGCTTGCTCGGGCGATTGGCCACCAGAGACCGCAGCCCAGGCGATCCCCAACTGGGCATCGGCGATTCGCGATCCGCCAGGCATTTCGTTCAGGTAAAGCTGATAGGCCTCGGCTGCCACCGCCGGTTGTCCGCCACGCAACGCCGCAGCGCCGATCACCAGGGAATGGTCTGCGGCAAGCGATCGAGCGACGTCCGATGCGCCGGCCAGCCGCCGCGTGACTGCCAGCGATTGGCTGTGGCTGCCAAGCGCGTTCAATGATTTGGCCAGCATCTGCATGATGCCGATCCTTACTTTGGAATCGTCGCCGATTGCTGGCATCTTTAAAAGTGCTTCGCTCTGGGCAACCACCGTCTGATAGTCCTTCAATTGCCAAGCCGATGAGAGGATCGCTGTCCGCACCGCGAAAATCGCTTGATGATCTGCCGTCGGTGCGGCCAAATAGTGATCCAAAGCCGTATTTAACAATCGCAGCGCTGTGTCGAAATCGCCATCGCGACCGGCCGCACGAGCCGTCTGTACCAATTGGTTGGCAAACGGGATGTCACCCGCGGGCCGAGTCTGGTCGAGCAACCGCGCGGTGCGAACGGCCGCAGTTTCGTTGGCCTGTGCGGGCTCGGAATCGCCCCCAGAGCTTGCCGGCACGTCAGCTTGCATCGCCGCTGTGTGATGACACATGCCTGACGACCAGCTGAAGATCGCGACACAAAAGATCACCAGCCGACGTGTAACCACATGTCTCAATGAAAGTGGTCGACGGTTGCTGCGTGCAGTCTGTTTCATGACGTGGTTCATGCCAGCCGAGGACGCATTTTCAATGAAACTTACCGATCACGTCCGCGACCTTCCCGTTGGCTCACTCGTCTCAGTTGGCCGGCTGGGGGGAAATCTTGGTTGCTCGAACGTTCGCAATCATGTTGCGAAACTTTCGCCTCAGGTTGCTGGTCTCGAATACCAAATACGCGTTTCCGACCAACGAGATCAACAGCACAAAATTGAAAAACGGCTGAGCGGCGACGCTGCGGGTTTTCGTCGGCGCAGTTGCCGCTTGTCGTGCGATCGCCGCTTGCCGAGCTAGTTCCATCTCCTCGGCTCGAGTTTCGCTCGTCGTGCGGTTGTTCATTGCCAATCGCGAATCGCTGGCGCTGCGCAAATTATCTTCTTCAAAACCGCTCGTACCGCGAACATAATTGGGGTCGTTCTGTCGCCACAAACGAGAGTCGGTCGTATTGTTGGATACCAAACCGTTTTGCTGATTCGCAAACTGCTGATTCGCAAACTGCTGATTGGCAAACTGCTGATTGGCGTACTGTGGATTTTGAAGCGGCTGGTTCAGCAAAGCCCCTTGGCCTTGCTGCAGCGGTGCGTTCTGAGCGACCGACTGGTTCCACGCCGGGTTCTGGAGTGAATTCTGGCCGACCTGGGGAAAGCCCGTATTGGTTTGTCCATAGAAACCAGCGTCGCTCCGCTGTGACGCCAGCGGCGGCGCCTGCAGACTTACCGAGTTGCCTTGCATCGTATTCGTCGCGACTTCGGGCAACGGTCGTCCAAAACGGTCGATCTTACGTCCGTTTTGGTCGATCCAGTTTCCCGCTGCATCGACCAAGTTTCCTGACTCGGGATCGATCAATCGCCCCAAGCTGTCGATTGGGCGTCCGAGTCGATCGAGCAGATTGCCCGCTGCGTCACGCGCGAAGGTTTGTGATGCACCGATTGCCGAATCGATTTGGTTCGCAGCGTTTCGCTGCAGTTCGTTAGCCTGACGCGACAGATCGGCTGCTGTCGGCATCGTTTGCGGGAAACCTGTCGTCGGGTTCGCAACAGTTCCACCAGCCAATCCGCTGTTCTGAGTGTTCGTTTGGCCAGAGTTCAATCCTGGTGGCAGAGTGCCAAAGTTTTGCGTCGTTCCATAGCCGCTCCAGTTCGGATCGCTGGGGTCCGTTGGCCGTCGTGTACCAGATGTCGGTGCCGACACAGTTGTGGGATTGGATGTCGTGTTTGAAACCGAAGACGCATTGCCAGTTCCTGCGCTCCCCGGCTGACCCACCGTCGCTGGCCAAGCGGTCGATCGGGTCGCTGGATCAATCGGGTCGGTCGATGGCCCTCGCGGCACAGTTCCGGCCGCCGAAGCAGACGTGCCAGCCCCAGCAGTGGTCGACCGACCGCCGATATCGCTCCACTGGTTATCTCGATTGGCAGCAGGATCCGTCGAAACCGACGGATTGGTGCGGACCGGATTGGCCAGCGAATCGGGCAACGTAAAGCCGCCGGCTTGCGGGTCAGGTTTCATCAGCGCTTCACTGCCCGGCTGGTTGCCTCGATCAGTTTGGCTTTGTGCAATCGCGTTTTGGCTGTCGCCGATCTCTGGGATCGCCATCTGTGCATTGTCACCGCCCGCCTGCGAAGCAGCGGCAACGGTCGCCGCACGACCGGCATCGCGAGGCAATTTATCAGTGCCAACACGAACAACGACTTTCGAAATCCGACCTTGGATCGCAGGATCGACGGCACTGGTGATCTCCCCAATGCTTCTGATTTGATCGAGCTGATCCGGCGGAATCTGGATGATGTATTCGACGTTATCACCTCGCGGCGACGTCGTTCCATCAGGCTGCCAGCCGTAATCGACTCCGACAGCGGCGAGCATAATTAGCAATGGTGCGGCGCCCATGGATCCATCCTTCAAGCGTTCAAATCGTCATTCGTAAACGTCAAATGCGGCCACAATCGCAGCACTTCACATTAACGACCCCTCCCTGTGGGTAAAGTCGGCCCGGAGATTTCGATCGAGTCCCGCGAAGCTGCGTCGATCGTCCGGTCAACCTACCTGATGCCTTAACCCCCGATCGTAACGGCAATCGCTACTTTAGGTAAAGAGAGGAAATATCGACGGTGAAAGTTGAAAGTGGGCGGTGACCCAACTTGTGGGATCGGCAAGACGATGTGGACACGGTGGGGGCACAGTGAGTAGAGAACAGTGGATTGAACCGTTGTGCCACTCGATGTCGTGGCTGGCCAAGCGGTTCTACTTACTGCCGCTTGGATCGCCCCGTTTTGATGGCAAGTCCCGTTTCTGACGCCCCATTTGTCTTTTCCGCTGGCATGGCAATGCCCGGCGGCGGGGTCGACGCTGCGCGCTCGGGGTCGCCGCGTGGTAACGAGCTCGCGGCGACGGATGATTTGATTCGCCAGACGCGACGCGAAATCAGCGAAATCGTTCGCGAAGTTGCGGAACTCGCTCGCCGACCGACCCCGATTCATTCGTTTTTTTCCGCACTGCTGGATCGAACGACCCGAGCGCTGGCGGCCGAAGGGGCGGTCCTGTGGGACATGACCGGTGAAGCCCCAAAGCCCGTCCTGCGGACCGGACGCGTGACGGACCAACAGATTCACGCGCGAGGTCGAACGGCTCATGACGCATTGTTGGCCGAAATCGCCGCGTCAGGCAGCCCGGTTGTTGTACCGCCGACGCCGATCGATTCGGCTAGCGGCGATTGGGTGTCGGACCAGCCTGCCAACCCGACCGATCGACCCGCAGCCGTCGTGCCGATCCTCGATCCGCTGGCTGGCGAATCAAAGGCTTCACGATACTTGCTGGAAGTTTTTCTAGAACCCGACGCCGGCGTCGCGACTCAGCGTGGTTACTTGCGATTCACCGCACAGATGGCCGATCTGGCGGGCGATTTTTTGCGGCTGGATGAACTGCGCCGAGGCCGCGTTCAAGCCGCATCGCAGAAACGACTGTCGTCTGTTTGGCCGCGATTGCATCGACACGACCGCTTGGAGACCTGCGCCGCAGAAATCGTTGATATCGCGGCAGAGTTGTTGGCCGCCGCCCGAGTCACTCTGGTTCAATTGCGACCGCTGGCTGTGTCCCCAGATTCGATCGACATCCCAAAACGATTGCGGCGATCGCGGATTCTGGCGATCAGTCATGTCGAATCGATCGATCACCGCGGCGCGGCCTGCCGATCGCTGCTCGAACAGATCGTATCGCTGCAGTTGGCACCTGGGCAAACCGTTGTGCTTTCCGAGCCGCAAAACATGGTTCCTGAAGTCGCACAAAATGCAATATTGGATGACGCGTCGTTGGCCAGTCGGCTGGCGATTTCGCTAGGGCAAGACGATCGCTATCGATTACTTGTCCAGACCAAACAGTCAACGCAACTGGCTGATCATGATCTGGAATTGATCGAGTCGTTCGCCAATCATGCGGTTGAAGCGTTGCGATCGATCGAGCGAATCGCTGCGGTTCCAATGGCCCGAACCTGGTTATCGATATTCGGCAGCACGGCGGCCACGTGTACCCATTACGGAACTTGGGTGCAAAGGATGATTGTCGCCGGTGCCGCTGGTGGCACGATTCTGATGGCCGGTATGATCCCCAAAACGATGACGGTTTCGCTGTCTGCCAATCTGCGACCGGCGAACGTTCGCACGCATTACTCGCCATCCGATGCGGTGGTGCAACAGGTGCTGGTGCGTCACGGCGATGCCGTGGTCGAAGGCCAAACGATGATCGTCCTGCAGGACTTGGCTTTGGACGAACAGACCACGACCTTGATCGGTCGGCGAGCGGTCATCAGTGAAAAGCTCGCCCGCGTGGTTGGGTCGTTGGTCGAGTTGCCGTCCAGCGGTGTCCGGTCGGGCAATCGCGAAAACGCGCACACCAGCGACGAGGCTTTGGTCCAGCAGCAGCGTTTGTTGGAAGAGGAACAACGAGGTATCGATCAACAGTTGGACTTGCTGGCACAAGCACGCCAGCGGCTGGTGATTCGCGCCGATCGCGACGGGACAGTGGATGCTTGGCAAACCGAATTGGTGGCGTTGGGGCGTCCGGTTCGTACGGGCGAGACGCTTGTGCGGGTCCAGCCCGCTGATGCCCGCTGGGTCGTCGACGCCAAGGTGCCGCAGAACCGTCGTCTATTGGTCATGCAGCGTTTGAGCAGTGCGGAGGAGCCAGTCCGATTGCGGATCGGCGACAGCGAAGGCGAAGCGGCAACGGCGACGTTCACTCGACAAATCGGTTTTGAAACTCCGCCGACCGGCGGTCCACCCGCGACGATTGTCGAACTGGCGATTGATGCTGCGGCGGGCGAGCCGAATCCTTCGTCGACAACTCAGGTCGCGCGCTGGCGAAACGGAATGCCGGTCGAAGTGACGGTCGACTGCGGAAAAATGCCGCTGGTAAAAGTCTTGTTCTTTGACCTGATTCGAAGCGTCCGACTGCAATGGGAAAAATGGCTATGAGCATTCGAACAACGGCATGGAAGATTGCCGTGTTGATGTTGTCGATCGGCACAGCAGCACCCAGTGCGTGCGCAGAACGCGTAGGCGACTTGCCAAACGACACGTCGGCGACGACATCAAACGCGACGATTGCTGCGACTTCGCCCAACACCGCCAGCGAACCGAAAATCGCTTCGCCAGTCACGATTTTCAAAACTGAAACGGTTCCGATCGAATCGGGGATGCGTACGCACGAGACAAAGCCGCCGCGAGATCTGGGCAGTGGCGTGACGGTTCAGGACTGTGCGGTGCGGTTTGCTGAGGAGTTGAACTTGCCGTCGACCGAGGCCGGATTGATCGCAGACCTGAACGTTACCACCGGTCAACCGATCGGCGCGGGCGATGCAATCGCGAGGCTGGATGACCGAGCGCTGAAGATCCGCAGCCGCGCGGCACAACTGCGTTTATCGTCGGCTCAAGAACAGATCGGTGATGATGTTGAGTTGCGTTATGCCCAAACGGCGCGTGCCGAGGCGATGGCGGAACTGAACGCCAGCCGTGCGATTCATAACGAGGCATCGGGTGCCGTGCCGCTGTCGAACTTGCGACGATTGCAGTTAGCGGTCGAGCGTGCTGAACTGGAAATCACGAGGGCTCAAAAGGCGGCCAAACAGGCTCAGATCGAAGTCGATTTACGCGCCGCAGATGTGGCCATTTTGGACGACACAATGCGGCGATATGCGCTGTCCAGCCCGATTAGTGGTGTCGTGCTGCAGGTGTTCAAGCAGCGTGGCGAATGGGTGGCGTCGGGCGAAACGGTGGTGCGACTTGCGCGGCTCGATCGTTTGCAGGTTCAAGCGTTGATGTCGTCTGACCAGTGCTCGCCCAATGAGTGTTTGAACCAACCAGTGTCGGTCAGCTGGACCGATCCGATCAGCGGCCAGAAGCTTTATTTGCGGGGCCGAGTCACATCGGTCCAACCGCAGCGATTGGCCGGGGGACGATATCGCATTCAGGCGGAAATCGTTAACGACCGCACGGCAGATGGCAAAAGTTGGTTGTTGCACCCAGGGACCGAAATCGAAATGGTGGTCTACCCGCCAAAGGGTTTGATCAGCGGCATTGTCGCCGATCGCTAATGTCGCGGATCGATCCGTCGATCCGTAACGAGACCAGAAGGACTGACCGCCGGAGCGGTCAGCGACATTAGCCCCGGAAAGTTTGACGATGACAGCGCTTTGGTTCCGAACCGATTTGATCGAAGCCGATGATTCGTGCGACCCACGTCGTGCGAAGTTGATCGACGCCGTATCGGGACGAGTCGCCAAAATTTCGCGACGCGATCTGGCCACACTGCACCGCTTCGGGCCCCAAACGTCACCACAACCGGATCACGCAGCGGCCGCGGGCGATACCGCAGCGCTGGTCAATGACGCCATTCGCATGGGGTTGATGAACCGGCGAGCAAAAATCGCTCAGGGATATTGGCAACGGCTTTGGGCGACCGGCCCGGCACGGTTGATTTGTATCCGTTTGCCGCTGTTTTCGATCGATCGCGTGGCCCAGCGGCTTTCTCAACGCAGCGACATTCTGTTTCACCCGCTAGCGATCGCGTTTTGGACTTTTGCCATTTTGCTCGCTGCCGCTTCGGTGCTCGTCGGCTGGGATCGCGCCGTTTTGTCCGCTGGCCGAATGCAGCTTTGGGGCGAGTACTCGATGGCCGGTTGGGCGGCGATCGCTGCGATTTTTGTAATGACTAAAGTTGTGCACGAACTCGCCCACGCGGCCGCATGTCGTCGCGGCGGCGCGGCGTGTGGCGAAATCGGATTGATGTTTTTTGTCGGTATGCCGTGTCCCTATTGCGACGTGTCGCTGGTCAGTCGGCTCGACTCGGCGATGGCTCGCGCCGGTGTGATGCTGGCCGGCATCTATGNNCGGCAATGGCTCGCGCCGGTGTAATGTTGGCTGGCATCTATGTCGAACTGGTCATCGCGACAATCGCGACGGCGGTCTGGTGGATCGCTTCGCCGGGCCCTGTCGAGGCGATGGCATTGAACGTGATGATCGTGTGCGGGATCAGCACGCTAGTGTTTAACGCCAATCCACTGATGCGACTGGACGGCTACTACG
>DNWZ01000183.1 GCA_003506095.1 Planctomycetaceae bacterium
GGCGCGCCTTCGATCGTATCGTTCTCATCGATGAACTTGATGATCGCTTCGATCTGTGGCTCGTTATAACCGAGCTTTCGCAAACCGGCGGCAACGGTGTTGTTGACAATCTTTAACATCCCGCCACCGGCAAGTTGCTTGTACTTCACAAGCGCGATATCTGGCTCGATGCCGGTCGTATCGCAATCCATCATGAAGCTGATCGTGCCAGTTGGTGCCAAGACGGTCGCCTGTGCATTGCGGAAACCGAACTTGCCGCCAATTTCCAGCACACCGTCCCACAGCTTGCGAGCCGCTTCCTTCAATTCCGCTGGTCCGTTGTCGTTGATCTTGTCGACCGCATCGCGGTGCATTCGCATCACGTTCAACATCGGCACTTCGTTTTCGGCGTACCCATCGAACGGACCAACAACCGACGCCATTTCGGCGCTGGTGTAGTTTGCCGCGCCGTGCATGATCGCGGTGATCGAACCGCAAACGCCGCGAGCCGCATCGCTGTCGTAAGGCAAGCCCGACGACATGATGACGCTGCCTAAGTTGCTGTAACCGAGCCCCAGCGGGCGATACTTGTGGCTGTTTTCGGCGATCGTATCGGTCGGATAACTGGCGTGATCGACCAGGATTTCTTGTGCGATCAAGAACAGGCGGCAAGCCGCTTGGTATCGCTCGTGATCAAACTTGCCGTCGGTGCGAACAAACTTCATCAGGTTGATCGACGCCAAATTGCACGCCGTGTCATCCAGGAACATGTACTCGCTGCACGGATTGCTGGCGTTGATTCGGCCAGAAGTCGGACAGGTGTGCCACTTGTTGATTGTCGTGTCGTACTGCACCCCAGGATCGCCGCAGTGCCACGCACATTCAGCCATTCGGCCGAGCAATTCGCGAGCATCGTATTCGGGCGGTGTGCCCGATGCCTTGTCGCTGACCCAGCGGGTTTGCCAACGCTTTCCTTCGCGAACCGCTTCCATGAACGGATCGGTCAAGCGGACCGACAGGTTGGCGTTCTGGAAACAAACGCTCGAGTACGCTTCGCCATTGAAGTTCGACTCGTAACCTTCGCGGATCAGCGCGTGAGCCTTCTTCTCTTCGCTCCATTTGCACTCGATGAACTCAAGAATATCTGGGTGCCAGACTTTCAGCGATTGCATCTTGGCCGCGCGACGTGTCTTTCCGCCGCTCTTCACCACGCCTGCGATCGAGTCATAAACCTTCATGAACGACAGCGGGCCGCTGGGTGTTCCGCCACCGGACAGCTTTTCACGCTGGCTGCGGATCGTCGATAAGTCGGTACCGGTGCCGCTGCCGAACTTGAACAGCATCGCTTCGGAACAGGCAAGACGCATGATGTCTTCCATGTTGTCCTCGACCTGCTGGATAAAGCACGCCGAACCCTGCGGATACTCGTACGGGTTCTCTGGCTGGGCGACCGATTCGCTGGTTCGGTCCCAGTGCCAGTTGCATTTCGCCCCCGTCACGCCGTACTGGTTATACAGGCCGACATTGAACCAAACTGGACTGTTGAAGGCCCCGTACTGGTGCAGGCACATCCAAGTCAGGTCGCGGTAAAAACGGTCGCCGTCTTCGGGAGTGTCGAAGTAACCGTCGGCCAATCCCCAATCGGTGATCGTTCGCGTTACGCGGTGGATCAGTTGCCGAACGCTTCGCTCACGCTCCTGCTTGTTGCGCGGGTCGCCATAAAAATACTTGCTAACCACAACGTTGGCGGCCAACTGCGTCCAAGTTGCAGGAATCTCGCAATCGGTCTGTTCAAACAAAACCTTTCCGGTTTCGTCCTTGATCGCCGCGCTACGCAGCTCCCACTGGACCGTCTCAAAGGGCCCTTCGGCGGTCTCGGGGCAAAAAATCGCGTCGATTTTCAGTCCGCTGCGCCCGTGGCGCTGCGAATCATCAAAATACTCGCGGGCATAATCGACCCCGTGCGATTGCGGGCAATCGTCGGGGCTGGTCGTCGGTACAACGCGTGATGAACTAACAGCAATCGCCATGGCAGCAGAGACTCCTTAAAAAAACCTCATCCTTGCATCTTCGACCGTCGTACGCAGTTCCGTTGTTGGGACCGCATTCCTTGCGGGACGACGATTCGAGATGGGCCAGAACACAAGAGTGAACATAAGTATATCCGGACACTTTCCGGAAGGCCATCCGGTGAAGGAAGTTACGCTCGCCACCCGCTTGAGTTGCTGGTCCCAGCAGTTCGAACAAAAGAGCGAAAATAACTACACCTAGTCACATGCCGTGTGGCAGCCACTAGATATGGCTTCAGCGAAGTCTACCGGATGCTAGCACGGTGTCAATGAAAATTGCCAAACCGACACAAGTCACGCGTGACTTTGGGTTTGCGAAAGGCGGCTCGGCGCGGCCCGCTGGGCGGCGCAGCAGAGGGTTCGACGCAAGATGTTGTTTTGCATCGACTTGTGCAAACCGCTTGAGAAAGTGGTGCTGAGTCGGTAGAGCGACTCGGCAGAAAATTTTTTGGCGAAAAAATTATGAACCGACCGAGACAAACTGTTTCCAGTGTTTTTCAATCGCTTCGACGTCCGCCGGACCGTCGTGCAAGACGACACGGTAATTGAGCCGCAGTTTGTCGCCTTTACCGATTCGATGGCCGTCGGTCTTCTTGCCACCGGTGAAATGGAACTCACCGAACGGATTAGCGGCGAACAAGCCGTAGGATCGGACATGCCACCGGCAAGGTGCGTTGAAGCTTTCGGGATGTTCCAGGATCGTGATTCCGACCGTGTCGCCATCGACGGGACCGGAATAGTCGACCCAGCGAGATTTTTGGCCCCACGCCTTACCGTCTTCCAGCCCTTCGGCATTGATGATTTTTCCGCCCAATTTGCGGTCGACCATCATCGAATCGGGGACACGGATTCCGAACGAGCCTTCTTTGGTGTCGCCGAAATGAACTTCATCGGCCACCGCCGTGAAAGTCACGTCCATATCGATGGTTCGTTCACCGTCTGCAACACCGATGCGAAACGTTTTGTGTTCATCCAGCAATACGGTGCCATCGGGCTTGACCCACCGAGCGGTCGTAACCAACGTACCGATGCCTTTTTCGTCGACGGAGCTCGACTTTACCGCCAAATGCTCGATCGTGCCGCTGCCTTCCGCTTCGGACCAAAAATCGATGTCGTTCACTTCTCCGTGTGTCATCCACATCGATCGCTGGTGAATGTGGTCCTTCGTTCCATCTTCTCCGGGCGGTTTCATCGGATATTCGCGAGCCATCGTTTTGCCTCTGGGGCCGACCAGCGGGTGGACGATCGGCTTTTTGCCGCTGCGGAAGACGTATCGGAACAGCAGCTGATCGCCAGCGACCAACGAAATCGACTCATCATCGGTGGCCCACTTGGGGGCTGTCGCCGATGATTTAGCCAATTCGCTTTTCGCCTTGTCTTGGCCGATCGCATCGCCGGCGGAGAGCATCAAAACCGTGGCCGCCGTCCAGGTGAAGAAAAAGCGACGGCACAATAGCCCTTGGATTCTCATTTGCATGTTCTTTCGCATTGGTGGGATGTTAAACTATCAAGGTGGGCAGATTGCGGCAGGCCGGTCAACATCGCCAGGATTGCCGAGCGTTGCGCAAAATCGGAAATGACACGGTCAGCGCGATCTGCCCTAGGATACTTGCATCTTGCGCCCGACAAAAGCGCAGGCGATCACCGCGGTCAACGCGGCTCTTCAAAACTTTGCATTTCAATGGTTCGTTTTCACTTCGGATAAGTGCTGCGGATGAACAAGCTAAACGGGTTGATCGTCATTGTTGTGCTGTGCCACACTCCTTTATCAGTTTTTGCACAGCGACCCGGCGGGGCAGCGAAGCCAAAGCCGCAAGCCGCTGCTGCGGCGAAACCGCCGCAAAGCAAATTACCCGCGCCGGTCCGTGAAGCTTTGTCGGTGCAAATGGAGGTCGCCCCCGTGAACGCCTCTGGCCGATCCGATGCTGCTGTATCGGCTGGCGAGATCGATTTCTTAGTCGAAGCAAAACTGCGAGACCTTGGCCTGCAACCCAATCGGATCGCCAGCGACGAAGTCTTCCTGCGTCGAGTCTATTTGGATGTCGTCGGACGCATTCCGGGTCTGAAGGAAACGAAGAAATTTCTGGAATCGACCGAACCACAAAAGCGTGAAGACTTGATCGATGAATTGCTGTCCAGCCCCGATTATGTAAGCAATTTTTATAACTTTTGGGCCGATACGCTGCGCTTGGTTCAGTATCCTCAAGCCAACATCGTCGGTGAACCATACATGGCCTACGTCAAGGACCAGATTCGCCAGAATCGTCCTTACGACCAATGGGTTTATGAAATGCTGACGGCCGACGGCAAGCTATGGGATAATCCTGCGACCGGTTTTCAATTGCGTGATGAAGGGATGCCGCTGCCCTATGTGGACAATACCGTTCGTGTCTTCTTGGGCACACAAATCGGTTGCGCCCAATGTCACGACCATCCGTTCGACAGCTGGTCGCAATATCAGTTCTACCAACTGGCGGCCTTCACTGCGGGAACACGAACACGCCTGAAGCCTCCCGCCAATCCCGCTACGGTAAAAGGCAAAGGGAATCCGGCCAATCGCCTGATCGAAGAGGCGCGGGCGGTAGCACCCGGCGGCAACGTATCGGGCGAATACCAGCGTGTCGTTCGTGCAAATTCTTATGAGGTTTACGAAGTCCCGGCAACCTTGCGACTGCCACACGATTATGCATATGCCGACGCCAAGCCAAAAGACGTCGTTAAGCCTCAGGTATTGTGGGGCAAGGTTCCTGAAACGGCGAGCGGCGGAACGCCGCGCGAACAGTTCGCAGCATGGTTAACATCTCGTGACAACGAACGTTTTAAACGCACGATCGCGAATCGAATGTGGAAACGGATGCTGGGCATCGGCTTGATCGAACCGATCGACGATTTTCGGGATGACAGCGATTGTGCGAACGAAAAACTATTGCGATTCTTATCGGACAACGTTGTACGCATGGATTTTGACTTGAAAGAGTTTGTGCGAACGATTCTTTATTCAAAAACCTATCAACGCGAAGCGTCCGACTACCAACTGACCAGCGGCGAAATGTATTTTTTCCCCGGCCCAGTGTTGCGACGAATGACAGCCGAACAGGTTTGGGATTCAATCCTGACGCTTGCGGTCAATAACCCTTGGGCCTTCCAACGTCCTTCGGCCGCAGATTTCAAAGAAGCGATCGACCTGGACTTGCACACAGCCACGATGGCCGATGCCCAGCAGGTATCGCAAAAGTTCGCTTCCACTTATCACCAACCCGCCTATCGAAAATTGTTGAATCAATTTTCGTATCAAGGCAACATCCTGTGCCGATCGTCTGAATTGCCCTCCCCACTGCCCCCGGAACATTTCTTGCGCCAGTTCGGTCAAGGTAATCGCGAGACGATCAACGGCCAGGATGACTCCGCGACCGTTCCACAAATCTTGGCGATGTTCAACGGCCCCATCACTCACGTGATGCTCGAATCGGGGTCCGTAATTTACGACAACGTGATGAACGCAGCTAATCCACGCGATGCCGTCGATACGATCTTCCTCAGTACGCTCTCTCGCATGCCCAGCAACGATGATCGCCGCGAAGCATTGCGTGAAGTGCAAAGGGCCGAACGACCCGCAGTCGGACTAGGCAATGTGATCTGGGCGTTGCTCAACACTCGCGAGTTTTTGTTTGTCCAATAAGAATTAAGAAACCATCTGCAAACCATTAATCGAGTGTGAACGATGACAAGATTTGAAATCTCGCCGCAGTCACGACGCAACTTCATGGCCACCGCAGCCCGATCGTTGTTGGGCGTTTCCTTTGCAACGTGCGGTGCGCGGTTCGTCGATGGTGCTGATCCGGTCGCATTGAAGAAAGCCGGCGGCGCGGCAAAGCACATCATCTATCTGTTCATGGACGGCGCGATGTCGCATATCGATACCTTCGATCCCAAACCTGGTACCGACGAAGGTGGCGAAACGACCGCAATTTCCACGTCGGTTCCCGGCCTGGCAATCGGAAACCGGTTTCCGAAACTCGCCGCAATCGCAGGGGCGTTGGCCGTGGTCCGTTCGCTCGGAACCCAAACCGGCGACCACGATGCGGCGAAATACCTGATTCGCACCAGCTACAAACAAATCAACAGCGTCCAGCACCCCGCGATGGGTGCATGGATGGCGTCGCAAACCGAAAAACTCAATCGTGAACTGCCCGCGAACTTCCTGATCGGATCTGGCAATCGTCACCCAGGGGCCGGTTTCCTACACGCTAGCCTATCGCCGGTTCCGATCGGCAAAGCGACTGATGGCCTAGCTAATACGAAACTGCCTAAATACCTTGACGAAAAATGGTTTGATCGTCGCCTTCTGCTGGCCAACCGGTTCGATCAAGGATTCCAGACCAAACGTAAAAATACACAGGTCGATGCTTACAACCAACTCTATACCGAAGCCAAACAGTTGCTCGGCAGCAGCAAGCTCGATGTCTTTGATCTTTCAAAAGAGCCTGAGAAGATTCGCACGGCATATGGAAACAACGAATTTGGCCAAGGTTGCTTGCTCGCTCGGCGATTGGTCGAAGAAGGAATTCGTTATGTCGAAGTCAACTACGGCGGATGGGATATGCACCAAGAACTTTACGAAAAGCTTGATACGCGCGCCGAAGTGCTCGATTCGGCGATGAGCAGCTTGCTAAGAGACCTTAACGCCCGCGGGTTGTTGAAGGAAACGCTGGTCGTTTTAGCAACCGAGTTTGGACGCACACCGACGATCAATGTAAACGTCGGTCGTGATCACCACCCGAGCGTCTTTAGCGGCCTTCTGGCGGGCGCTGGGATTCGTGTCGGGCAAGCTTATGGCGAATCCGATCCCAAAGGGTTTTCGGTCGATGCCGATCCGGTCAGCATCGAAGATTTCAATTCAACAATCGCCGCCGCTGCCGGGCTCGATACGAAAACAGAGTTCTTCTCGCCCAGTGGCCGCCCATTCAAAATCGGCGGCGGCGGAACACCGGTAAAAGAATTGCTCGCTTAGTTCGAATAATCCCTACAACATTCGCATTAGCGCGTTAGCAAGCCTTTGGTATTGTTCCAAATCGTTATAAGCCTGAGCCGATATACGCAAGCAAGATTTTTCTTCGCCGAGTTGGAAGACCGGCACTTCGATCCGAAACTCGGTGAACAATCTTTTCTTCAGCGTTTCTGTCTCAGCGGCTGATCGATTCTGCGGATTGGGCAGCAGGATCGAAGCTAAACTGCCAAGCATCGCTTCGGGTGCTGGTGCGTCGATTCCAAGACGATCGAGCAGTAGTCGTCGCCCCGCAGTGGCGAGACCGCGATTGTGATTCATTAACGCGTCCAAACCGCGGGGCATCAGCGTGCTGACAAAATCGATCGCATCGGGTACCACCAAGATCGGAGTCGGATCAAACGTACCGACCCAATTAAACTCCGCTTGAAAACGCGTCTCGCCATATCGATCGGTATTGGCACCGTGGCTGATCGTCGTCGGATGCACCTCCGCTTGCCACTGCGGATTAACATATAAGAACGCCGATGTCTTGGGGCCACAAAGCCATTTATGATGATTGGCGGTGTAATAATCAGCATCAATCTTATCGAGGTCAACGACCACCATGCCCGGTCCATGCGCCCCGTCGACCATCACGCGAATACCACGTGAATGACAAAGTTCGCAAATCTGTTCGACCGGGAACACCAATCCGGTCGGACTCGTGACGTGGTCAACCAAGACCATGCGGGTTCGATCGGTCAGCACGCGAGCGATCGCGTCGATCACGTCGGTCGGCCCGTCCAGTGGAAACGGGACATCCGCCACGACCACCGATGCGCCGGAGCGACCGGCGGCATAACGGACCGCATTGTTACACGCGTTGTACCCATGGCTGGTAATCACCACTTCGTCACCGGTCCGCAGCGAAAACGATTGTAATACCGCGTTGACACCTTCGGTCGCATTTCGCACCATCACGATATCTTTCGGCGGTGCATTCACCAGTTTACCAACCACCGAGCGAACCGCATCGATCCGGGGCAAAAGCGTTCGTTCAGGTCCCAAAAACTCAATCGGGTCACGCTCCAAACGAAGCGTCCACTGCCGCTGGGCGTCCAGCACACGTGTTGGTGTTGCTCCAAATGAACCATGATTTAAAAAATCAACTTCGGGATTCAAGCCCCAAAGTTCGCGATAACGGCTATGCACGATAACACCAGGCAAGTGACAACTTTATTCGACAGCATTTTCATGTTAACGTTTTTACAAAAATCGACGCACGCCCCCTGAGAAGAAATGGTTCAACTTTCACCTCGTTGGTTAACCCTGGTCCTGAAGGTTGTCGGGGCTGTGACCATGACCGCCTTTGCCGCTGCGATCATGCCACAGGCGTGGATTGTCAGCCTTGCGACTTGGCTTGGCTTTGACCCTTTCCCGTCCGCACCGCTGACATTCTACCTGGCAAGAAACCTTTCGCTGATGTACGGATTCATCGGAATGCTGGTCCTGTGGATCGCGACCCACATCGATCAATATCGCTCCCTTGTCCGTCCGTTCGCATATGCCACGACCCTGTTCGGCATCTCGCAAGCAATCGTCGACGCTCAAGCAGCGATGCCGTTTTGGTGGACCGCATTCGAATCAGTGTCAACTATCTTTGGCGGCATCATGATCGCGTGGCTTGACCATGTAACGCCGAAGGAATCATCCGCCACATCGGATTCGCCATCATCCGGTTCATCGATGTAAACTTATGTGAATTTACGCGTCACCGAAATTCGTTTTCTCGGAATATCAACTTCCAAGACTTTCACCTTCACAACATCGCCCACCGCCACGATCTCGCTCGGGTCGCTGACATATTGATCGGCAAGTTGGGAGATATGAATCAAGCCATCTTGGTGAACGCCAAGGTCGATGAACGCTCCGAAGTGCGTGACGTTGGTAATCACCCCTTCAAGAACCAGTCCCGGCTTGAGGTCTTCGATACAACCGATCGCATCATCGAACTGGACCGCACGAAACTCGCTGCGCGGATCGCGTCCCGGTTTACCAAGTTCCGTGATGATGTCGATGATGGTTGGAATCCCATACGGACCATCGACATAATCCTCGGGCTTTAATTTAGAACTCAGCGTGCCATTGCCCACCAAGGCTTTGGTATTCGCACCGAGCGTTTTCGCCATACGATCGACGATGGGGTAACATTCCGGATGAACCGCAGAGTTGTCCAGCGGTTGGTTGCCGTCGCGAATCCTTAAGAA
>DNWZ01000834.1 GCA_003506095.1 Planctomycetaceae bacterium
AACTTGTCGCTGCCCGAGTGGACGCTCAGTTTCAATTCTAAAGGCAATCCGAAAGCTTTAACCGCATACGCAATCACCGCGATATCGTCGCGGAACTCGCGTTCAAACTGTTGGACATCGCCCACATAATCGACACCCTTATTGAAGCGGCCGGTGAATTTGGGCGCGATCGTTTGGGCTGGCACCCCGACCGATGCGAGCGCGGCCAAAATGATCAGCAGCTCTGGCGGAGTCTGCGGCGCGTCGGTCTCGTCCATCGAAACTTCGGTCACAAACGGCACCGCCCCTTTCGCCGCCTGGATGTGGCGATAAGTTTCGCCCGCACGAATCGCCGCAGCGAGATACTTTTGGGCGGTCGCTCGCAACAGCGCTTCGTCGATATCGATCGGCGCTGATAAGCCTGGCAAGTCGATCCGACCGATCAGCGAACGATGCGTCGAAACAAAACTATCGATCGCCGATTGGGCGGCCGGTTTGCCGATAAAATCGGCGACGTCGAGCGTGAAAAAATCGCTGCAAGACAAAAACGGCTCGACGGTCGCGATTCCTATATGATCGGCGTCGATATAGAACCCATGTTGCCACTGCGCCGCCTCGATTGCCGCTTCGGCAGCGGCCAGAACCGAAGGTGGTTCCGAACCGACGGTCAGGTGTTCGCGGTTTGATTTGTTCCAGACGGGAAGGATGTTCCAACCCATCGAGCGAGCCTTGCGAAATGCATCGAGCTGTGCAGATGCTTGATGAGCGAAACGATCGCCGACGCCGAACGTGAACTTAGCAAGTGGTTTCATGATAATTGGATCTTTGGTGGAGGCGAGCGAATGCGTTTATTCCATTTGGTCGAGGTCGACGACCGCCTTGATCACGCCGGTCTCCGGCCGGGTAAACGCGGGGAAATCTTTAATCATATCGCGATAAGTGCTGCGATGGGTGATCCAAGGCGCCGTGCGGATTTGTCCGTCTCGGATTAATTGGATGATGCGAGTGAAGTCGCCTGGCAACGCGTTGCGGCTCGCCTTGATCGTCATCTCGGGCTTGTGCATCGTGACATGAGGCAAGGACAACGTTTGGCTGGTGATGCCAACAAACACCAGCGTACCGGTTTGAGCGACATGGTGCATCGCGCTGGCCATCGAATGATGGTTTCCGGTGGCATCGATCACGACCGCAAACCGATCACCTTGCGTGATATGCTCGGTTTGAGCGAGCGCCGATGCGTCGTCCATGTATAAGATTGTGTTTTCGATGTTATAAGTATCACGACAGAACTGCAATCGCGATTCGACCAAATCCATCACCGTGATGCGTGCGCCCGTTAGGCGAACAAACTCCAATGCGGCCAAGCCGATCGGTCCTGCACCAATAACCAGGACGTTGTCACCGGCGGCGGCTTCGCTGCGATCGCAGGCGTGGCATCCGATCGCGAGGGTTTCAACGAGCGCCAATTGATCGAAATCGAGATCATTGCCGACATGCAACTTGTCGCCACGGATCAAAAATCGCTGTTGCAGCCCACCATCACACATGACGCCGAATGTCTGGTTGTATTGGCAGCAGTTCGTCGCCCCGCGTCGGCACGCAAAGCATTTTCCACAATTCAAATAGGGTTCGATGCTGCACCGGTCACCGATTTTCACATTCGTAACGCCATCGCCTACCTGCAGTACCTCAACGCCGAGTTCGTGACCAATGATTCGTGGGTAGCCAAAGAACGGCATTTTGCCGAGATAGCCACCCAGGTCGGTGCCGCAGATACCCATCACTCGCGGTCGTACGAGAACTTGTCCGGGGCCGGGCGCGGGCGGTTCAGCGAGGTCGGCATGTACAAAATGCTGTGGTTTTTCGAGAATGATGCCGTGCATATCGACGCGCCAGAAAAGGAAGGGGGCAGGACACGCACGCTTCGCTGGTTCAAAACCGATACGAAAAGCGACGCCTTACCAGGATCCCACGGTGGGAGTTGGTTCGGTCGTGCGTTAGGTGTTGATTTACCACAGCGATGTAGATGGTCCTAGTGGTGCGAAACCACGCAAAAAAAGGCGTTCGACGAGCCAAACATGGAACAGCTTTCGCGTTCGCCTGGGCGCTAAGATGGCAAGACCTCGGAATCGGCTGCTTCAGTCGGTTCCACACAAACGGTTTCCGGCGAAGTTTCGCAAAGTGGGCTGAACGTAGCGGACTTCATTAATTCAGAAAAAGTTACCGACTTAAATGCCTCTTCGGTCGCAGCGTAAGCTCGGTCCAGTTCTGCGTGTAGCGGGCATAAAGTTATGTGAAACGGTAATCCGAGCGGGCATGATTTGATTCGCTCGATTGGTGAAACTGCGTTAACGATATCAAGAATATTAAGTCGTTCTATATCGATAACCAATTCGTAACCGCCACCGGGACCAGGTCGTGAGCGAACGATTTCGGCGGAGACTAAATCTTGCAAAACACGATGCAAATAGCGTCTAGGTACTTTGCTTCTAGCGGCCAGAACGTCAGCCGAAAAGGCTGCGCCAGGGTTTGTCGAAAGGCAAGCGATTGCACGGAGTGCATACTCTGCGGTTTTAGAAATCATTTGTTTTCAACAGTATGCAGCGAGCAAGGCATCTAGCTTCGTAGTGGTACGAAGACGTAGGAATCGAAAGGTGTAAAGTCTTGGTGGCAGTCAATGAATCGAATTTGCACCGCTTAAAAATGCAATCTAAAACAGCTTCAATCTGGAGTCTTTCTCATCGCATTCTTGCTAAATTGCTTTTCCCTATCACTCACAAAGAATCCAGGTCTGGTGCGGACTCTGGTATAGTACAAATGGTGGTTCGTGGGGAGCCCTAAACGGTTTAAAAAGCACATGCGTTATGAGGCTAGTTTCGCCGGTCGAACGCCAATTGCCAGCCGAACAAGCTACCAAACCCACTCTTTTACGCGTATGCGCAATTTGACGCAACGTCAATTACGCATTCGAATACACACCGGCTAGAAAATGTCGCTGGGAAATGTACTGATGGGCAGCGTACTGGGTGTTGTGGCGGTTAATCTGCCGCAGAGGACCGGGGCTGTGGTAAATTGTCGCATCGAAGTTAGGGGTGCTGTGATGTTTGCGAGTAAATGATCCCAAGTTGTCGATTTCGGTATTGTGAGCGATAAACGCGATCGTGGACGTTGGCGGGATAACTGTTCGGCGGATTTTGAACGTTTCCGCTGCAGGCGTCCTGCGGTACATCGTTATTGAGCCCTATTTACCTTATCGACCGGACTTATGATCAATCTGCAACAGGCACTTCAGCAAGCTTGGACGATTCATCAATCAGGGCAGGTTGCTGCGGCCGAGGCCCTTTACCGTCAGATTTTGGCGAAGCAACCCGACAACGCCGCCACGCTCGTCTATCTCGGTCTGGCGCATTTTGACCAACGGCGTTTCGCCGAAGCGGCACAAGCGTATCGCCAAGCGATTGAGATCCAGCCGGATTTTCCGATCGCTTGGAATAACCTGGGCAACGCGATTCGAATGCTGGGAGAGTTGGACGAGGCTGACGCCTGTTTCACGCGTGCGCTTCAGCAAAAACCCGACTATCTTTCGCCGATGAAGAACCGCGGCACGCTGTGGATTTGGGCGGGCGACGTCGATCGGGGGCTCGCTTCGTATCAGGATGCGTTGCGAATCGCGCCAGACGACCCCGAACTGCACCGAAATTTGGGCGTTATTTATTTGCTGCAGCAGCGTTACGACGAAGGCTGGCCGGAATACCGATGGCGTTGGAAAATGAATCCAGGCGGGCGTCCAAATCATCCCAGTTCGATTTGGCAGGGTGAAGATCCCACGGGAAAAACCTTCTTGCTGTATCCCGAACAGGGAGTTGGTGACGCGATCCAGTTTGCCCGTGCCGCACACACGCTCAAGCAAGCCGGCGCGCGAACCGTTCTGCAGTGCTCTGCGAGGCTGGTGCCTTTGATGGCGTCGATTACAGGCATCGACATGGTTGTCCCCGAAGGGATTGCTGTCGAATCATTTGGTTCTGGAAAAATCGACTACCAAGCGTCGTTAATCGACGTGGTTGATCGCTGGTACGGCCGAACGGGAATACTAGCAACGGGTTTTGCGCCGCTGGGGCTTGGGGTGAGTGACTTGGGAGCGTTGGGCCAGGAAACTGCTAATTTTGACGCCGCGTCAACTTATTTGCGTGTTTCCGATGCTTTAGTCGACTACTGGCGACGCTCCTTTTCCCCGGCAGTGGGCGGTGATAAGCGTGTTGGAATTTGCTGGCAGGGCAATACGCAGTTCCATGCCGACATCTATCGTTCGGTGCCACTGGAAAAGTTCGCCCCGCTTGCAAGAATGAACGGCGTCTCGCTGATCAGTCTGCAGCATGGGCATGGGCGAGAGCAGATTGATTCGTGCAGCTTCAGCAATTCGCTCGGCCGTTTGCCGGATTCGATCGACAGCTCCAGCGGGGCTTTTCTAGATACTGCGGCGATCATTCGCAACCTCGATTTGGTGATCACCGTCGACACATCTACGGGGCATTTGGCGGCGGCGCTCGGCAAGCCGGTCTGGGT
>DNWZ01000784.1 GCA_003506095.1 Planctomycetaceae bacterium
GCATTGCTAGATACTAGGTCTTGTGGTCGGTGTTGGCGAGAGGTGGTCTTGTAAGTGGGAAACGATTTTGGCTTCTGAACGTTCACCGATCGGCAGTCGTTATGCCTCAGCCTCCCGGCATCCAGTTCGCTGGCGCCAACGACCACATCGTCACTCGAGGTGACGGCCGGCAAAGCCTGTTACACGACGACGGTCACTACGAACGCTTCACCGACGGGCTTCAGCTGACGTTCGGGGACTCTCCACCGACTGTAGGGGCGCGTGGATGCTCCCTCGTCTGCGGGGCGTCGAGCATTACTGAGGTCCCAAAGTGACTCGTTCAAGTAGTGTGTCCCCGAAAGGCCTGCACCGCCTGCGACTGGAACGGGAGATGGGACCAGGCAGACTATCGGTTCGCGTTGACTGGGAGCAACTCGGGGAGGTTCCTGGCCGACAACAACCAGCGATTCGTCGCTGAAGTTGAAGCGATCGAACTGTAACGTGAGTTGGACTCCGGTCCAAACGTTGTATTCTTGAAACTCAACACCCGCGGGTCGCATTTCCGACTTGCGGGTGTTGTTATTTGCGAGGCAAGCGCGAACTGAATGCTTGAGTTCGATCGCGGCTGCAATCAAAAGTGCCACATGGCATAACGCAAGCCGATTCCGTTTGACTGCGAGCCCAGAGCCGCTTGGAACATTCGTCTCGAAAACAAACGTAGCCACACATCAATTCTGTGAGATCGCCATTCTAGCGTCGATGGCGAGCAAAGCCTTTTGAAACTTCTTCATTGCAACAAGTCCAGAATATTCGGTTGGCAATGCTTCCAGAATGCTTTCGGAAGCAAAGATCACGACCTTTGTTCGGGCTCTACTCACTGCGACATTCAGACGGTTCGGAGAGAAGATGAACGATGCAGTTTCTGAAGCATATTCAGGATCTGTAACGCACATCGAGATCGCGACCAACTCAACCGTGAGCCCTTGAACTCGCTCTACTGTGTCAACTATGGGCAAATCAACACCAGAGCCGATTTCATACTGAATTAATCGGCGAATCGCTGCTGCTTGTCGGCGGTATGGGGTCACAATGGCTTGCTGATCGCTAGGTATTCCCGACTTGATTGCCGTGGAAACTAACTTGGCTACGGCATCCGCTTCGGCGAGATTCAGTTGTTGCGAGCCGTTGTCTTCAGAGCGAATCCAGATCAACGATTCCTCGCACTCTAGAGCGCTGTGAACAGTTAATGCTGTTGTGGAACTGGTGCCTACGGGCAACTTGAGACGGCGATGTCGAGCTGAATCCGCCGAAACAACATTCCCAGCTCCACCATAGAAGCTTTCGGCGATGAAATTACAAATCGGCCCATTCAATCGGTAAGACGTGTTCAACATCAAAACTGAACCAGGGTGCGATTGTCGCAGTCTGGCGAAAAGTGACGTTGCCAATGGACTTGAGCTCAGCTCTGAATTGAAGACAGGTGGCATCTGTTGGTCGTCGCCGAACAGCAGAGTACTGCCCGCGCCAAAAAGTCCTGCGCAAATACCTTGGCAAAATGGTAGCTGTCCAGCTTCGTCGATCAAAACGACGTTTGGCGCGAGCCCGCTAGATTGCACGGCCAGGTGTTGGAGCGCCGATAGAAACGTCATGCCAATGATTTGCTCACTACCAGTACGACTGCTGTCTTGGCGTACCGCGTTCTTTAACAATTGGCACTCCACATCGTCTGACAGCGACTCTCGCCGTAACGCATTACCGACCTTAACCAACCTTCGACTTGGGAAAGACGATCGGATGGCCGATAATGCATTGTTCACGGCTTGGTGCGTGGGCGCGAGGATCAGCACTCTTCGGCCTAACCGAGATAGTACCTCAGCCACCATGGCCAGCAGATTGGTTTTGCCTGTTCCGGGCGGGCCTTGAATTCCTAAAATCGAAGGCTCGTTGACACAGGCTTCGAACGCAAGCCTCTGTGAATCATCAACACTGAAGGGAAACTCTGACACGATCCTCTCAACCGCGTTTTTGCGTTCATTCGCTTTCGTAACTTTTTTCATCGACGGTATCGCGCCGTCCTCTGCTAGCCAACGAAAGAATGACCAACCTGCCTGCCCTGGTTGCAGCTTCTTGATCGATTGAACGATGAGCGGCGTAAAGTCGCGATCTAGCTCAACCAATGTCCATGGACCAACGAAAACGTCGTCTGGCGATCGGGAGAGTGTGATCCGAAGAATCCGTCCAGCCTCTTCAACTGCAGTCACTTCACCAGTGAGTCGTCCGTGTTCGATGGCACTTAGAACAACATGGCTACCTGGTCGAATGCGAGACTCGTTATGCTTGCATTCAAAGGTCAACGATGATTTGTCAGCTCGAGTGACCATGAGCCCCGTGATGGCACGGCCGAGATGACTCATCGCTTCATCCGACAACAGTTTGTAAAGCCGCTGCTGCTTTTCGTTCTCGCGTTGCTCTGCTAGTACGAACTCTATTAGTTGATGTGGAGTCACGCTGCGCATCCTCCCGATCCAGCCAGCCAGTTGATAACCGATCGCAGGCCGAGAACTCTATCACGACTGTTGTTCGGTTCAGCCCCGCTTGGCTCGGCAACATGAAGTACATTGCTTAACTCAAGCCCGCGAATTGGACCATGTACGACCGTTTCTACGAGGTCCAAAACATCCAGGCACTTGATGGATGGTCCGTCATTCTGGCGAAGCAACTTGAGAAATGCGACCGTCTCGGTTGCGCCGTACAGGGCTGCTCCTCGTGAAGACACTAGCGAGCCGACTTGAGAAATCCAACTCGCGTCACCCGCCAATGAAATTGGAAGCGGCCCATCCGAAGATTCGACCCAAATGGCTCGTGGCAAAGGGTGCCCATCTACCCCTCGATACCCATTCGCAAACTCCATCGAAACTGCAACCAAACTCCTGATGTCTTCTGAGCGAATCGAGTAGCGTAGAACAGCTTCGCCGGCCACCAGTCGTTCGCTTGATGTTCGAATATGGGCAAGATCCCGCCAATCGAATCCAAGCTGCTCCAGACGACTGTTTTCCAATTGAATCACTTGCTGCCAGGTTTGAATCCCAGCCCGCTTCAAATTCAATGCGAGCCTTCGCGTTATTCCTGGCAACAGCGACACATCGCTTTGGGACGCTAATGTAGGAACGCAAACGTCTCGCCATGGACATGATTTGCACCAACGGCACAAATGTGGACCAGGCCCGTTGCTATCCTGCTGCAGTTGACCAAGCTGATTCTTGCACCGCTCAAAGGTGTCGTGCACTCCCGACATCGAGACGTCTTCTCGTTGCATATCGCCCAGAATGAAGAAAGCGTCATCGACTCCCTGGCCTTGAATCGCCTGTAGTAGTTCGCGATACCATGCAACCTGCATCACATGCGAGGTGCTCAGCGCGGTTGCAAGCTTTAGTTCACCGACCCGATATAGGTGGCCAGTGGGACTGCTGTTTGATGGACCAACATGTTCAAGGATATCGGCGATGCCCCTTGCGCCATCTTGCATGAAATAAGCTTGCAGAATTGCCGGCGAGCCCGATTGCATTGCCTGGATGGTCAGCGAAGCACGTTCGACGTCGCTAACAGTTTCGGGAATTCGAACGGCATTTGGATAGAGGGTCTCACACACCGTCCGTTCGTGATCGAGCCCCTCCTGCTGAAGCTTGCTGAGATAGTGCGGAGGCTTGGCCTTTTGCTTTGCGGTGCCATGGTAATCGAGCCAAGCTCGCTGTGAACACATCAGTAAAGAGCTGAAGTGATGTCCAACTGTGGGGCGGATCGAAAAACCTTGTGATGACATGGCTCAATCCCCCTACTGAACCAAAAGACGCTGAAGGTGTACCCGAGTCTCCTCGTCCTCCACCCAGAGATAAATTCCGTGGATCGCTCGACTCAGGAGGATGCGATAACTCCTTTGGAGTCGCTTAATTAATTCCGTCGGGTCCGCGCCTTTTCGCTTTTTGCCCTCACCTTTCGCTGCCTTTTTCGTTCGGGGCAGTGCCGTGTCGTAAACGTGGTCTACCTGAGCCACCCAGCGGTCGCCTCGCCAAACGAGATCACTCAACCAAAGAACCCCAAGGTAATCAAAGTCAAATCCTCGAATCACATAAGGGCAACCAACTTCGCACAATGGATCGTCGGCAATCGCGCTTCCTTCGGTACCCTGTATGAAAAGTGAATAATCTCCTTTAGGAACATAGTTCCAGATCTTTCCCCATGTTCGCTCTTGTCCATTTCGGGAGACTGGGATAGCAAAGTCCTTCTTGTCGTCTGGGAGCCCATGTGGTTGATCGATCGTTTCGGTCTTCCACTCTCGAGCATAGGTCGCGGCGAGTCGAGCGGTTCTGCCTTCGACTAAGTGTTGCTTGAGCTTTTCGTCTAAGGCTAATGGGTCGTCAACGACGGTTAGCTCGAAAGTTCCTTGAATGTTGAGTACTCGGTTCCAAGTGGCAGACGGAGCCGTCTCGCTATCATGGCTCAGAACGTGCTCGACCCAGTTCAGATAGGCCGCAGAACCCCCGCAACGAAACTGACTGCCCGCCAAGCTAATGGTAACCACATGATCGATTCCCATATCTACTGCGAGCTTGCGGATGCTGCTTGGAGTTGTCGTTTCATTGTCGCGATAGCTTTGCTCGGAATCCATGAGAAAGATCGACACATCGGAGCAACGCATGACGTGATAAGCCTGTGGGCCAGCGTGCATCGCCCAACCAGATGGAGGAACTCCTTCGGCACCTGGCGCGGTCGGATCAATGAGTGCGTGAGCTTCATCTACGATCGCAACCGAGAATGTGCCGTCATCAATCTTGGACTTCTTGACCTGTTTGTAGAGCTCAAAGTTCGTGCTCCAATCACGAACTAGCATCGCGTGTCCAAGTTCACGCTGTTCTTTGACCCAAATCGGTGATAAACCTGGATTGAACCGGTTCGCTGGCATAACGAGTCCACGTCCGGCTTTCTCACCTGACATGCGTTCGAATAGGTTTTCCCAATTCTTACGCTGACATCCCGAGGTCGTGACGAACACGACGTTTCCATCGACTTGACCACTTCGGGCAAGCGAAGCCCACAGGTGCGCGGCTAGGACTGATTTTCCAGATCCAGGAGGTCCCTCGACAACGATGACCATCTTCTCTTGAGCATGAACCGTCATTCGCTTGTCGATTTCGTCAAGAACGTATTCATAACCACGGCGCTGTTCATCAAGGAGAACGAAAGGTGACTTAGCCTCATCGCTGATTGTGGCAGCAACCTGCGTAACGAAGTTACGATCCTGCCGGTATACACCTCTGTCAAATGCTTCTGCAAAGTCGGGCGAGGGAACAGCCAATCGTTGCCGGAGAAACGGAACGAACAAATCATTGATGTTGTCGTCGGTAAAACTGAAAACAGGGAAGCTCTGCGTCAGCAAATCGTGCGGTGGCATCTTGTATGCATTCGGATTCACCTTGCTAGTGAAGAACACACAGCCATCAACCATCGCCTTGTAATCCGCAACAGCACTGTGAAAACGACGGCAGTATTGGACATATCCGCGAACCTGATCCGCGGGATGCAGCAACAGATTGCCATGGTGATAAATCAACGATTCACGCGGGCCTGGAACATCGCCCGTAAGGTCCCATTCCTTCAGTTCAAGAATCACTGCTGCAGGTAAGTTCTGACTCTGCCCCAAAAGCACAGCGTCGCACCATGACGAAGATGCCGGCAATCGATACTCAAACGCGACATGTCCAGAGTTACCGAGTGAAAGGTGAAAGCTGCTCAGATCGGGCTTTGCAAGAACGATGGAAAGCTTCGGTAAAGACGTCATCCAAGATCGGCGCTCTTGATCACCAAAACGCCCTGTTAACTCCTGCAACTCGTCGGCCAATCCAGACAAGTCCGTTTCAACACGCTCGCAGAACTCACCGACTTGAAAAAGCATGTTGTTATTGAACTCCCGTTTGGCGTGTTAATGATTCTTGTCTCGTATTGATTCTCAGCCGCGCAAGGAAATTGCGGCTTCATACTCTTTAGAGAAGTCAATGCCCACATCCTCATGAGGCGCGAATTGCTTGAAGGCGGCGTACATGATCGAGCATAGGTGAAGACCGCTGTATGTGCCTGGCAGCGATCGCAAGGAGTACTGTTTATCCGGATTGTTGATGTCCAAGCCGTTCTGACCTAGGATCGCAATCTCAACGCCAATGGCTTGGACTTCCTTGGTCGTCATGTTGACGAACTTATCGAGTGCACCTGTGATGTACATCAACACGTCTGGTCGGAACTTTCCGCGATCGCGCATCGTCTTGTGAGCGATCGCCGTTCGCCGCTCCTTCGCTAGATCAACCAGTTGCGGTGGGCCACCAAGTTGAATCGCTTTGACATATTGGTCGTCGGCGTCTTCAGTTCGGCCGACCTCCTCGAGTGCTTGGCCCAAGCCGATGATCGACTGCAAGTCTCGAGGAGCCGCTTTGACGGCCGCTTCAAGGACCGGCACCGCCTCGTCGGCTTTGCCTTGCTTCAGTAAGCATGCGCCAAGATTCTTAAGTGCCCACTGATTGTTGGGCTCGAGCTTCAGTGCCTTGCGAAGGTGATCTTCGCCAAATTGGAGCTTCTGGCTTCGGATGTATGCTACGCCGAGGCCAATCAACCCGTGGACATGTTGGGGAGCGAGTTCGATCAGGCGTTCCAGAATTGCGATCGCTTTCGGAATCTGTCCCAACTCGCTATACGCAATACCAAGGTTGTACAGGGCATCCGCATCATTCGGATGTTCTTGATACAGCGTCCAGAGCAACGGAATGGCCTGTGCGATCTTTCCAGACTGCAGCATCTCCAGTGCTCGATCCCTTGGCTCTTTAAAGCCGCGCTCCTTAGTCCATTTGACGTCGATGGTCTGAGTGGAGTCATTGCAAATGACGCGAGCACGGGCACCGAACTTAGCGAACTCGGAAGCGAAGAATCCAGACACCTTGGCGTTAAAGTCCGAGCTGCCAATATCAGCCGGGCTCAGACCAATCAAATCGAGATCGAAGGCATCGTACGGTAGTGAAAACGAATATTCCTGTGACATTGATTCGTAATTTCTATTGTTTGTCGATCGTCTGGAACCAGCTTGCCAGCCCCAATCGTTCTGCCCACTGATTCACCAGTTCGCGATCGCCATCAGGACTCCGGTCCAACGATTGGACAAGCCCCAGCAGTTCGTCGCCAATCTTACCATAGCCAGCGGAGGTGAATGGGAGGGCAACTTCTGGCTCATTCCAGGTCGCCGCCCAGAACTTGGCGAACGCGCAGCTCATCCTCACATTTGCGTCGATGATTCTCTGGGGAGCCAACGCTCGAACGCTTGGCGCAAGTGCGTGCATCGCTTCCTGTAATTGTCGCTCGATGCTCTTCCGTTGCAGTTCGGCGAGCGCGGGATAGTCGCGATACAGCCATTCGTCAACGCGGATCGCAATCGGCATCGACCGCAGTTGTAAGCCAAGACCGTGGCCGAACTGTTGGCACAACTGGCGAACCATCGATAATGGTACAGCGGAGTCAGACTTACGCAGATGCTCCTCGATCAGTTGCCTGACTTCTTGCCCCATCGCCGGCGCAGACGCCAATTCAAACCGATTTACCGTCTTTGCCTGAATCGATCTCAATGCCATCCCACACTCGAACGCCGACAAGTACGGCAACTCGGATTCAAACTCTGGTTTGTACCGCAGCAAGTGCGCGGGGGCATCGTCTGACGCGATCTTGATCGATGCGTGACCAGCGAAGTTCGGATCGCGATGAACCAACACAGGCTTGCCGCTGGCTGCTGTCAGCTTCCCCTCGATCAATTTGGATGCATCAATTGGTGTCACGAAGCTTATCCATGGGGGGCCCGGAAGTGGCAAAGTTGACGCTGTTTACCGGTGTCTCCTGGCAATCGACAACATTGCCGCCTATCCCACTCTGCCTGCTGCTTCCAGATGCTAGCATATCTGCAATGATCCGTCTGCATCCTCTGGGATGAATTGGACAAGCGTCACTAAATTGGGGTAGCAGCAACTCCGTTTTTACGTCGTCGGTTTGACGAGAAATCACATGAATAGCGCTACCGAAGAGCGTTGGCTGTCACTGGAAGAGATCGCGACTTGCCGGCGGTGTGAAGAACGATCTGGCGACTGCCGTTCTCGATGGTCTTGGGCTTCTTGATGGCGAGAAGCGCAAACCAACGCAATCGTGGCACGCAAGGGTTTTGCTAGAGAAGCTTGAAGGCAAGGCACCCGGGCAAGTCGTTAATCGCAGCGCCGTCAGCTGAATCTGTGGGCTTGATTTGGCTCCGGAAGCTTTCCTAGCTTGTGATACCGGGCGATTTCAACCGTTTCATATGATTTGAAACCGCCGGCCTTTTTCAACGCCAGCTTCGCCTTGTTGTTTTGCCCCTCCACACTGCCGTTGGAGATCTCTCCGCGGGCACGGAACCAGTTCAGTAGCAACGCCCGATGCCGGCGAAGCGTACCCGCCATCTCCTCCATCGGGCCGATTCTCAATCGCATCGCTCGCGTGCACCACTCGTCTAAAAACTTGCCAGCCCAGGACGGACGTTCGTACTCCCAGAATCGCTGAAAGTCGTCACGCATCAGGTACGCCTTCACGCTCCGCAGGTCGCCAAAGGATGAAACCGAACCGCGATACGTTGTTGTGTGCAGAATTTCCGGCGATCGCTCCACGCCAAGCGATCTGCCCAAGCCTAAGAAGAAAGGCAAACGCAAGTGAGGCACGACAACGCCACTCGCGGGATCTCAGAGACTCTCCAAAGCCCTTTCCTTCCCCCAGGATTTCGCAAGAACTGCCAAAGAGCCATACCCCAGGCGAAAGAAAACACGGGCGTTTCGCGAGGTGTCGGTTCTGCTCAAAACGCCCTCGCGCGAATGCTCATGTTGGGGCTGCATTGCCCTCTCTGTCTTCAAGCAGACGCGACAGCCGTCCAGAATTCTCAGTCCAAGAGTTGCCAATAGGTTGACGATTCTCCATCATCCCATGTGTGATCTTCCATTGTCACACTTTCAGAACTTATGGTTCCTCCAAGGTTTATCAACTCCTGCGAATAATCGATCCATTCCTGGATCTCGTACAAATCGCCCAAGCATGTGCCATTCAAATCTCGGACAAAGACATCCTCGCCATAATGATCAGCACCCATACCATGATTAACAGTCCCGCCCTTGCTTAATGCGAAGCGATCCTCATCACCGTCTATCGATGCGTAGCTCAGTTCTCCGTTGCAACGGTAACAAATGGTCAGTTGGCAGCCACCTGGCGTCTTTCGGGGCATGCGATCCAGGTAGTTCAGGGTGATGGCAACTTGACATAGAGTTGATGGCCCTAGTTCCTTTGAAAACAGGCATTGAACAAATCTTCGAATCTCCTCGAACATCGGCTCATCTTTGATTGTGTCGCTGAAAAGCGGATCGCCATTCTCATCGACTTTTTCCTTGGGCTCTTCCTCGTCATTGGGATCATTTAGCAGCGGCTCGAAACCAGCAATTTCCTCCAGTCCATCAAACATTAAATCCGAAGCTGTTAACGGCTCCTCATCGTCAACTTCGTTCGGATCAAAGACCACGATCCTCAAAATAAGCTTTTCCCACTTATTCAAGTCGTTGGATACCGAATCACAACAAGCTCGCATCGTCTCTCGATAAGCTTCGGTGTGGGGGCCTTCATACGGCCGCTGCATTTGAAGCTTGTATTCCTCCCAATAGTTCGCTTGCCCATAGTCTTCCAAAACGGAGCCGCTATGTGGAATACTAGCAAAATCTTCTTTTGCACGGCGTATCAGATCTTTCTGCAAATCCTCCGCAAGGCTAGCTGTGGCTGGGAAATCGCATGTCTGGGAAAGACGCTCGAAAGCTTTTGATGCCATGTCCAAATCAGCTTCGGTCGACAGTAAAAGACCCATAGCCTTTAGGTCTTTACTAATTGCCTGAAGTAAATATGAGTCGAAGTTTCCCCCACTTAAATCTCTGGACGACATCGTTAATTACTCTGCGCTGTAAATGCGTAATGCTTCTGGGATTTACGCAGTTTGGGAGCTAAGCCTCGCAGCCGCTTCGCATTAGCTATTTCGCATTTTGGATGCGATTGGGATTGGTAAGATTGACTGAA
>DNWZ01000422.1 GCA_003506095.1 Planctomycetaceae bacterium
CAATGATCTTCCAAGCGAATGTAAACGCCAGTATCGCCGACGCAATAATTGCTGCCCGTTCCCGAAACGCCCATCAATTCATCACCATCAAAGGCTTTCAAAATCCCTGGCAATGAATAACGCCAAACTTCGGTCCCGTTATAAGCATCGACACAAACGATTTCGTTGATCCCTTCGTGATAGAGCAGACCGTCGTAAAATAGCGGCGCCGGCCCACGGCCATGTCGCTGGGGTAGATCGACATCGACGTCGCGATACCACAGCATTCCTAGTGGTCCTTGCACCATCTCATCAGTCGAACAAAGCTGGTTGGCGGCACTCATGTATTGATGCGTCCATTGACCAGCCTTCTCCAGCGGCCCACGCTCGACGACACGCATCTTATCTGCCGGTCCGAACATCGCGACGCCACCATAAGGCCGCTGGCACGCTTGCCAGCCCGTCGCCAGAAAATCGGCATCAGGATCAGCAAGACTGCGACCCGAAACGATCAGGTTAGCAAAGTAGTTTGGATATTGAGATTTTTGCAAATCTTGCACCAGATGAACGGTGACTCGCGAACCATACAATCCCGTGGATAGCAGTTTTTGGCGAGCCGTTTGCACTCGATCGGCATCATCATCGATCGCATAGATCTTCATTTCCGTACGCTTGGCGATCTGATAAGCCAATTCGCCATCGCCACAACCAAAATCGAGGCAATATCCGAGCTTGCTGGCCAGTCCGGCAGCAATTTTATCTGCTGCCGCGACAATGACAGGGTTGTCGGCATATGCGTTCGGATTGGATGAACGTTGGTGATGTTTTGCGGCGATCGGTTGCGATGCGGATGGGGCAACATTGCCACTGAAACAGAACAATTGTCCGCTGTCGGTGCTGGCGATCAGATGGCCATCGGATGCTGATAAACCATAGACCGCGCCGTTAACTTTCAACCGTTGCTTCACTGCGCCGGATGTTCGATCTAATAAGGTAATCACGCCATCGCCGCCAGCAACGATTGTGTCGCCAGCGACAATCACGGTGGTTGCACAGTCGACATCTTCGCTTGTCCATGCCGGTTCCAAGCCCCAAACTTGCGACGTTTTTCCCCTGCGGTCGGCCTTGTTTTGCTCGACCCAGCGATAGGCCGCGACCTGCTTTTCGGTGCCGCGAACCAAGCCACCAGGGAACGCGGCGAAAGGCCCGGCGCCGATCGTTTCGCCCGCCTTGCCGCTGGCCGCATCAAACGCGATACCGCTGTTGAAAAACATCGGACCGACCGCCATCGTCGCGAATCCGCCCTTTTGACCATACGCTTGCAAGTGAAAGTATTGGAACTTGCCGTCGCCCAAATCGAACGACGCCGGAACGGCTCGGCCGGTCGGTACCAACAGGCGCGGCGATGATTCTTCGTCGCTTGCGAACGGTACGTTTGTCCCATCGGGTGACGAAACGACTAGGTAGCCTTGCGCCGAAACACCGCTTTCCGCATCCGCACCGCCGTGTGGCTGTGGCATTTCGATTCCGCCCGAATCGTCGTTGACCCAGCGGACCGCGCCGGTCGCACAGTCGAGCGCATAGACGAAAATTTCGTCGCTGGGCCAGATTCCTGCGGCATAGTAAACCGTGTCACCAACAACGGCCGGGGCGCCACGAGCGGGCCACTTGGAAATCAATTGTTCGTTGCCCAGTCGTCTCGCTTCACCAGGGCCGCCGCGATGTTTCCAAATCACTTCACCGTCAAACGACAGGCAATAAAGAAACCCATCGTCGCTGGGCAACAGCAGTCGATCTTTCCAAATCGTCGGGGCGAAACGCAGCGGACCGTCGGTTGTGTGAATCACGCCCCCTTCGCCAGTTTTCAAGTTCAGCCGATACAGTGAGTGGTCGGTGGAACTGGCAAAGAAAACCTGATCGCCTTTGATGACGCTGTGATAAGCCCGGTCGAACGGCATCCGCCCCGATCGCGGCCAAGCGGGCGTCGGCGGCGATGCGTCGTAGCTCCATCGCAGCGCGACCGCATCTGGCAAAGGTGTATCAACGAATCCGGTCCGAGCGGCATCGCCGCGAAATGTCGGCCAGTCGGCATCCGCGGCGCCGGCCGAGAATTGCGAAAACGCAGTTAAAATCGCGGTGATCACCAGCGGTGACGCGATCGACGAAAGCCGTGTTTTCTGGTGCCAAATCCGAAAAATGTTGCTTCTGCGAGTTTGGCGGCAGGAACGATCGGGCTTAGCGACGTTCATTGATTTACCTCGGCAGGGGTGGGGTCGTCGGCTCGCGACGACGGCGGGACAAGGATGACAGACCAGCGTCTCCGCGGCCATCTGATATCTAGCTCAACCGCAGTTTAACGCGAACGAGCGGTTTGCGTGACGAGTTTCACAAACTATTCGTTGGCAACGTCGCCAGAGTGGGAAACTTGCGTCACGCAGCGGGTGCAGTTCTGCCCCGTTGTCGATCCGCAATCTTATGTCGATACTGGATGCCACTTAACACCCCCTAGTCCAATAACTACCTGTGAACTCATGGCCGCATTTCCAGACATTCCGACCATCAAGTACGAAGGCCCTGCCAGCGACAACCCGCTCGCATTTCGTTGGTACAATCCCGACGAAATGATCGAAGGAAAGTCGATGCGAGATCACCTGCGATTTTCGATCGTCTATTGGCACACGTTCCGCGGAACCGGCAGCGATCCGTTTGGCCCGGGCACAGCGGTTCGCCCTTGGGATGACGGAACGGACAGCGTCGAAAATGCCCAGCGACGTGCCCGCGTCGCGTTCGAATTGTTTGAAAAACTGCAGGCCCCGTACTACGCGTTCCACGACCGAGACGTCGCTCCCGAAGGAGCCAACTTGCGTCAATCGCACGCGAACTTCGACGCTGTCGCAGACGTTCTTGAAGAAGAACAGAAACGCAGCGGCGTGAAGCTGCTGTGGGGCACCGCCAATATGTTCAGCAACCCGCGTTTCATGCACGGCGCGGCGACCAGTTGCAACGCAGACGTTTTCGCCTATGCAGCCGCTCAGGTCAAAAAGGCGATGGAAGTCACCAAGCGTTTGGGCGGTGAGAACTATGTGTTTTGGGGCGGCCGCGAAGGTTACCAAAATCTTTATAACACCGATATGAAACGCGAACTCGACCACTTGGCCAAGTTCTTTCATATGGCCGTCGATTATGCCAAGGAGATCGGGTTTAAAGGAAAATTCCTGATCGAGCCTAAGCCGAAAGAACCGACAAAGCACCAGTATGACAGCGATGCCGCAGCGTGCATCAATTTCTTACGCCAATATGATCTGCTGGATCACTTCAAGCTCAACATCGAAACCAACCACGCAACGCTGGCGGGTCACACGATGATGCATGAGTTGGATTACGCGGGGATCCAAGGTGCGCTGGGCAGCATCGATGCGAACACGGGCGACCTGCTGCTCGGCTGGGACACCGACCAATTCCCCACCGATTACTACCTGACCACCCAATCGATGCTCGCCATCCTTAAGCACGGCGGGATCGCCCCGGGTGGCGTCAACTTCGACGCCAAGGTGCGTCGCGAATCGTTTGAGCCGATCGATCTGTTTTATGCCCATATCGGCGGGATGGACGCATTCGCCA
>DNWZ01000640.1 GCA_003506095.1 Planctomycetaceae bacterium
ACACCGCCAGGGGCCGATTGTTCCCAACCAAAAAATGCTCTGTCCCTTTGCTTGCCCACTGTCCCTTTGCTTGCCCAACCAGGTCGGAGGCAATGTTCATCACAACCCGGCAACCGGCAGTCTTCATATCCCGGGAGCGGCAGTTCTGAAAAACTCCGGTGTTTATGTCCCGATGGGAGGCGGATACTACAAGAATCCGTTAAGCGGAAACATCTACAATCCGAATACCGGCGCCTACAAGTCCTGGTGATCACCACAGGCCTGGCACTTGCCGATCGATTCTTCCGGTCATCGACGCGATGGCCGCAGCATAAAGACCACTTAAGCCTTTATGCGTATGGCCCTGCGGCGTGTGAATCATTCATTTCCAAAATGAATTACACATTTTGTCTTCCTTGATCCTCAAACACGTCGCAACCTACCGTCGACATCGCTATTTGGGGGCGAGCAAATGCTCAAAAACGGTGGAATTTAATTGCTAAGGTCTTTAAGATTGGTCCGACCACGCCAGCGCAGTGAACGGAGCAATCATGGACCCCAACGACGCGACGATCGATCAACAGCCGGCGGATTCAGTCGACCGGCTGCAGCAGCAATTCGAGCAACAATGGCAAAGCGGCCAGCAACCTCGGATCGAAGATTTCCTGCCACGGATCGATACCGATTCACGCGGATTGCTGGTCCAGCGATTGGTGGCGATCGAGATTCGATTCCGCAGTGCCGCTTGCGAAGCGGTCTCGGTCGATCAGTACCTCAGCCGCTTGAGCGACTTTGCCGAACCGATCAGCCGTGCGTTTGCCGCATCCGTGGCTACTGTTCCTACAGGCGTGGATCAATCGCTGCAGGACACTCGTCCGTTTGCGGACCCCGACGCAACAGACGTCCAAGAAGTTTCGCCAACGCCCGTTGACGAAACGCTGGCCGGAGCGTTCCCGCCAAGCCCCGAGGTAATGAGTCACGCTACAAATGCCGGGCTGCAATTCGGTCGCTATCGCGTCGTACGTGAACTAGGTAAAGGCGGTTTCGGAGTTGTCTATCTGGCGACCGACGATGAACTGCAGCGGCAAGTTGCGGTCAAAGTTGCCAGGCAGGGACTCGCCCAGCAAGATGCCGAAGCTTACCTCAGCGAAGCACGCACGGTCGCCACGCTGGACCACACGCACATCGTTCCGGTCTATGACGTGGGCCGGAATGACGCGGGGCAAATCTACGTCGTCTCACGGTTTGTCGAAGGCAGCGACCTCAGTAATCGGATCAAGCAAGAACGACCACTTTTTCGCCAAGCGGTTACGTGGGTGGCGACATTGGCCGATGCACTGCACTACGCGCACACCAAGGGGTTGGTCCACCGCGACGTCAAACCTGCCAACGTACTGCTAGACCAACAAGGCCAAGCTTATCTGTGTGACTTCGGCCTTGCACTGCACGAAGAACAATACGGGCAAGGGCCGACGCTGGCCGGTACGCCAGCTTACATGAGTCCCGAACAGGCTCGTGGTGAAGGGCACCGTGTCGATGGCCGATCGGATATCTATTCGCTGGGTGTTGTCCTGTACGAACTGTTGACCGGCAAGCGACCGTTTACCGGCGATTCGATGCAGTTGCTGCGCATGGTCGCCCACGACGAACCGCGTCCCCCGCGACAGATCGATGATACCCTGCCGCCTGAACTGGAACGGATCACGCTCAAGTGCATGGCTAAGCGGGCCAGCGACCGCTACACGACCGCAGCCAACTTAGCCGATGACTTACGAGCGTTTCTCGATGGCAAGAGCGAAACCGAAGGGCAAGCCGCCAAGATCGTCCCCAAGGGGCTGCGCAGTTTTGATGCTCGCGACAGTGACTTCTTCGTCGACCTGTTGCCCGGTGTTCGCGACCGCGGCGGCTTGCCCGACAGCATTACGTTTTGGAAACATCGACTGGAAGAACGCGATGCGGACCAGACCTTTGGCGTCGGCATGATTTACGGTCCCAGCGGATGCGGCAAGTCATCGTTGGTGAAGGCTGGCCTGTTGCCACGATTGGCCGAGACCGTGCGTCCGGTGTACGTCGAAGCGACTGCTGACAACACCGAAGCTCGTCTGTTGGCGGGTCTACACAAGGCGTGTCCCGAAATGCCGCAGGGGATCACGCTGAAAGACGCCATCGCTCGCTTGCGACTGGGACAATCGACGCGAGCGTCTCGTAAAGTCGTGTTGATCATCGACCAGTTCGAACAGTGGTTGTACGCTCGCAACGAATATGGCAACACCGAACTGGCCGACGCACTGCGTCAATGCGACGGCGGCAACGTACAAGCGATCGTGATGGTGCGTGACGACTTCTGGATGGCCGCCAGCCGGTTGTTCCGCGATTTGGATGTTCCGCTGGTCGAACGCCACAACACCGCAGCGGTCGACTTGTTCGACCTGATTCACGCCCGCAAGGTGTTGGCTGAGTTTGGCAAGGCTTATGGTCGGTTGCCGGAGAACCTGGGGCAGTTGAGTGCCGATCAAGAACGCTTTCTGGACGATGCGGTCACCGGGTTGTCGACCGATGGAAAGGTGATTTCAGTCCGTCTGGCATTGTTTGCCGAAATGGTCAAGGGCAAGCCTTGGTCGCCCGCGACGCTGCGGCAATTGGGCGGGATTTCGGGTGTTGGGGTGGTCTTCTTGGAAGAGACATTCAGTGCCACGTCGGCTTCACGAGCCCATCGTCATCACCAGCAAGCGGCTCGCGCGGTGCTGAGCGAATTGCTGCCCGATGAAGCGACGAATATCAAGGGACGCTGGCGCAGTGACGACCAGTTGCGTCAGGCGTCAGGATACGCAGATCGGCCAAGCGACTTTGCCGACTTGATCCGC
>DNWZ01000432.1:0-2581 GCA_003506095.1 Planctomycetaceae bacterium
CCGTCGGACCAAAACGGCTGACCCTGTGAAAGACCGCTTGTTGGTGCCCCTGCAATTGGTCGTTCACGGCATCGAACTGGTCGATCTCGGACTTCTGACGCCCCAGCGATTTGATGACTGTCACGCCATCGGATGTTTCCGCGACTCGCAGGATCAGTTCGTCGGCGCTGCGCCGTGTGGCATCATACAAAGGACGCACGATGCTAGAAAATCGAAGGCTCAACCACCAAACCAGCGGCGTCGTCGCCAAGCAGACGATCGTTAGTAAGACATGAATCCTGAGCAAGAATGTCAAATAAACAATCAACGATAACGCCAAAATCGATAGCTGTATCAACACGCCATCGATAAAAGCGCGTGTTGATTGGACGTCGCCCGTGACTCGATTGATGATGGAACCGGTCGCTTGTGAATCGTAAAACCTCAGGCTCAGCCTTTGCAGTTTCGCATACACCTCGGATCGCAAATCGACAACGATTCGCCGATGCACCAGGTCGCCGGCGTAAAGCGCGTAGGCCCAGTTGAGCAGCATCCGGATAATGGCGGCTGCGATCATCAGNNGTGAATCGATCGATCCGACATGGTAACGCACCAGGTCGATCCCGACGCCACCGAGCTGGACCACGGCGACTGCTAAACCCATCAACAGGGTTTGCATCACCAGCAGCAGCAAACATTGAAATCGGTATCGATACGCGATTCGCAGCAGTCGTTGGATGACCACCGTGTTGCGCATTCGTGGAATGTGAAGGGAATCGCGTGGCACGTTGTCTCGGTCAGGGCGTTATAAGCCTGGTTGCAATCGTCTGTGGAGCGCATCTTTTGCATAGGACAAAAATTAGGCAAGCCGCCCGATTGAGAAAAATCATTTCTTTGCTTGCAATAGAAACGGTGGATGTGGGCAACGGTGGGGAATACGTAGGCAATCGGACGCGGCAGAAAGTGCTTGGCGTTTTGGCTGACGGTACTCGAAGAGTGCCTGCTACTTTGGGGCGATCAGAGGTTCGACGGCGCATTGGATCGCTTCCACCAGGTCAGCATCCATGAATTGGTAATCATCGGGAATATCCAAGACGTGAATCGGCTTGTGCTGAGCCCATTGGCCGAAGTGGCTAACGATGTGCCGCTGGTGTTTCTGCTCCATCACTAAAATGAGGTCGGCCCATTGCAAATCGCCCACTGTCAGCGTTCGGACGGCCCCCCGTGCCGTACCGCGTGAACGAGCAACCACGCGAGGGTCTTTCTGGTACGTTTTTTCTGCCGTTGGGCTGCGCCATTGGTTGCGACTGCAGACGAACAGCAGCTTCAGTTTGGTGTCGGGCATGATTGGCCATTGGATTGTATGCCTTTGATGCTTGATCGGTGGCCAACTTGTGTATCATGAAGCGATCCATTTCGCACCTCCACCGATCACTGTCTTGTCAAAGCGCCATCGATTAACGATCAGCGATTATGCCGTCGTAGCGCTGTGTCCGTCGCTGATCGTGCTGTTGCTCAGCAGTTTGGTCTACTTTGTGATCCTTTGTGTCTACCAAGGCGGTTATTCATCGCGGCTGGGCTACATTTGGTTCATGTTCATTCTGGGCACGGTCAACATTGCCCGGTTGTCGATCGAACAGAGTCGTGCGTACGCCACCGGTTATGCCGCGGTACTGGGGATCGCTACGTTTTTTGTGCTCAGCCGATTTCAAACCGTCTCGGGTGCTGCCGCCGCAATCGCTCCGGTCGTCAATTTCTTAGTGCTAGCCGGTGTCTGGTTTCTGGCCGACCGAATCACTTACGATTGCACCTTGATCGACGACGATGATGACGCCAGCGGCCAAGGTTTGCTCGATGGTCTGTCGTCAAGCGACGACAGCTCGGGCCAGCAGCCCAAGGCGGAATCGAACGCAGCGACGGGCACGGAGCAGGAAACCGAAAAGCCGCGTCGACGAAAGAAAAAGCATCAACCCGGTCGCACGGTTCTGTGGTTGACCGCTGCGGCGTTGCCGATTTTTGGTGCGGGACAGGTGTTTTTGCGAAGCGATCCGGCACTGCAGCGATCTGCGATGTTTGCGTTGGCGATCTACCTGTTCGCAACGCTTTCCCTGTTGGTCGCCACCAGTTTTCTGGGCGTGCGTCGATACCTGCGGCAACGCGGTGTTGAAATGCCCAACAATGTGTCAACCGCTTGGCTCGGAGGCGGAATCGTCACCACAGCGATCATCCTGATGCTCTGCTTTGCCCTGCCCCAGCCGGGTCAAATGCTCGCCAATCTCGAATTACCGACCTCGATCGAATCACCCGATTGGTTGAAACCGAGCAAGTACGGTTGGGGCTCGGAAACCGCGGAATCGGGCGATCCGGCGGAAACAGGCGGTGCGTCAGCAGCCAAGCCGGACGGAGAATCCGACACACAGAAATCGCAATCCGGCCAAGGCGAAGGACAAAACGGGCAACAGCAGGCCGGTGGTGAGCCGGGCGGCCAATCTGGCGGTGAGAAGTCAGGTGGTGAGAAGTCAGGTGGTGAGAAATCTGGCGGAGATAAATCCGGTGGAGAGGAGTCGGGCGGAGATAAGTCGGGCGGAGATAAGTCTGGCGG
>DNWZ01000432.1:2726-12113 GCA_003506095.1 Planctomycetaceae bacterium
CAATCCGGCGGTGAAAAGTCCGGTGCAGAAAAATCTGGCGGCGAGAATTCTGGCGGAGAAAAATCTGGCGAACAGGGCGAGCGATCGGATCAAGGCGAACCTGCGGAGCAAAACGGCGACGCCGAAAAGAACGCCGATTCAAAGCAGGATGATGCTGCGCCCGATGAATCGAAACAACCTGAACAGAAAACCGAGTCGTCGGAGCCGTCGCAGCTCAGCCAATGGTTGCCGTCGCTATCGAATATGATCAAAGCGATCGTCTACGCAGTGCTGGTCGCCATCCTTGCCGCATTCGTATGGATCAATCGGGCCGCGATCGCTGAACTTTGGAAACGCATTACCGATTGGCTATCGGGACGAAGAACCGAAACAACCACAGCATCGATCGCTGATCGTCCATCCGCCGATCCTGCCGTCCCGCTTCGTTCGTTCGCTTCGTTTGCCAATCCGCTAACCAAAGGCGTCGAACCGCGTCGTGCGGTGATTGAAACCTTTCAAGCGACCGAAGCGTGGTATCGCGAACAGGGGCATCCTCGCCGCGGCGACGAAACACCCCAAGAATATGCCAATCGGATAACGAAAACCGGCACCGCCGACCGCGACACGCTCAGTCGCCTTACCGATGCTTATAATCGGATCGTCTATGGCGGCGGCACAGCCAACCAAGACGATTTGCAGAATGTGAAAGCGATGTGGCAATCGTTCCGAAGCACAAAGTCGTAAAGATTCTGGCCGCGGATCAACGACTCATTAAGTCGAAATTGAAAACGTTCTCACCCGGTTCAACCGTCGCCGTCAATTCTGTCATCGTATTGTACTTTGGCAGAATCTTCTCAGCTGGTTCTTTACCACCGGTGGTGTCCGACGTGCTGACATGAACCGTTGTCACGTCGACCTTATAGTTGCCTGGCGCAGCACCCTTTTCGTCGCGGATGAACATGAGAGTATAAGCGCCCGATTCATCTGTGATACCAATCGATGGCCGGCCAGATTCAGGGACAAAACGCACTTGCGCACTCGGGTACGGTTTGCCATCAAGCGTAATTGTGCCCTTCACTGGGCTTAAACCGGAGCCCCCATCACAGCCAAAAACGCACGAGACCACCACGAGTGCTGGTAAGGCCTTCAAGAAATTCAACGTACTGCTGACCATTGTCGAAACTACTCAATAAGAAATAATCGAAAGCCGCTTCAATGCGTGAAACGGCGAGAAATCTACTATGACCCTGTCCCAAAAGATTTGCCGAATTGGTTAAAACTCAGGAAGAACCGTTCCGTCGGCGCGGTCAGCTAACGCTGTCATGATGGCAAAGTCGATCGACTCAGATAGGAAACGTACGGAACCATCTGCCAAGGTCGCATTCAAGCCGCCAGGATGGCTGCTGTTCAAAGCCACGTTAACATCATAAGGATTGGAATTGCCCGTGCCGCCGAATGTTCCAATCGGATAGCGAATCGTTGTAACGTTCTGCGTCCAGTCATTCGCGCCAGCGCCATTACCCCATGGGCCACCGCGCCATCCGTTGCTGCGGCGGTCAATCTTGTTGCCTGCTGCATCAAAGAAGAAACCGCTTTGCTCCGATGCAACCATCGTGTTGCTAGTTCCATCGGTCGAACTTGCGAAACTTGCTGCGCGACTATTCGGAGCCTGCGGTACAAGCATACCATTGTGAACTGCAGTGCCGTAAATCGCCGCTTGCGGGTCTGTGGAAACCACATTAGTCGAACCGCCCCGCCAGAACGAACCGGCGATTCCAACGTAGTTGATCATTTGCAGCGTAACGGTGCCGTTGGCGTTGGTCGCATGCGATTGAGTTTTTGGTAACGGACTCGATGGGCATTCCAATCCGGGCACAAGCAAATTGTTCAGCACCGCGAAGTTCTGAGCCGGTATCGGTCCATCCTGCATCGTAAAATCGCCAGCGAAGATCAACTGATCATAGGCCGCGTTTTGCTCGATGTATGGGAAAATACGCACAAGCCACGACGCGCCTCGTTGCCGAGTTCCAACAGCACCACTTTGAGGTGAACTGGAGTATGGCAGTTTGTTGTAAGCAGAATGATAGTTGTGCAGGGCCAAGCTAACTTGCTTGAGATTGTTCGAGCATTGCATCCGCCTGGCCGCTTCTCTTGCCGCTTGAACTGCCGGCAACAACAACCCAACCATCACTCCAATGATTGCAATCACCACTAAAAGTTCTACTAATGTGAATGCTTTTCGCGCCTGAGATAATCGCATAGAGGGTCTCGAAACTATTCTTAAATACGGGGACTGAATGAATATGCAGCGAAGCTCACCATGAGCAACCCTTTCATGGAAAGCAAACAACAAGCCAGTTGCACGCGAAAGCCACCCGTTCGGGGACAACCGATTCACGCTGCACCACGTTTCACTGAAGCCCCGATACGGCTAATGGGGTATGATTTCGCGTAGATGTGCGACAGCGAACCTCTTGGTTCACCTAATGGAATGCGTGATTTTCTGTAAAATCCGGATTTTCCGCATTTTTATCGTTTTCGCAGATGGATTTGGCGCACCAAATGCTGACTTATTTGTCGCGTAATTACGCAACCCAGGAAAGCTGTGCACAGAAATTGGGCACCAACGTTGCATAGGCTTCCCAGCCTTTTTATACCCCACAACTTTATTGCGAAAAGATCTAAGTTAACGACGCAGGCCGTTGGCGTGGGTTTGTTAAACCGCTGGCCCTTTGGGCCGCCGGAACCACACACGGGCCAAGGGCCCATTCGTTTGCCTAGCCCAGGCCAACGGCCTGGGTATCGGCCGCGCCGAATCGGCCGTGAGGGCCAACGGCCCGGGCGTTTGCAACATTGGCCAATCACACGGGACCGATCAACGCAAACGGCCGGGCCTTTGGCCCTGCAGAATCATTTCTCGCCGACGTCCCAGGCCGTTGGCCTGGGCTAGGTAAACCGCTGGCCCTTTGGGCCGCCAGAACCCGTGAACACTCATTTGGTGTCGGGGAATTCCACGGTTCTGGTGCTCGATTCCGCGTAACATTGCCGAAGAAAATGGGACGCCAAGCCTGTAAGCCAAAAATCGATTCTTTGAAACCACTCGGGGATCAGCTTTGGAATCCGCAGTAATTGAATGCGAATCAATCGAGTACGAGTACCGCGATGCTGAGCACGAGTACGAACCCCTGTCGGAACCCCGAAGTTATCGCAAAAAAGAAGTGGGGTACAAAAAGACCGGGAAGCCTATTCCACTCGATCACCCGACGTGCTGGCGCAGATGTTGGTAAATCATGGAATAGACCAGGTGAGCCACAGCAGGGTCGTATCGATGCCCTTCGTCGCGCATGAACGCATGTTGGCCGTTGAACTCGTGCCAAGTAAAACTGGCCCCCGCGTCGGTCATCGCGTCGTAAATCAGACGTCGGCCATCGGCAGGTATATGGGGATCCTGGCGTCCCCAAATCATCAACATCTCGGCTCGCAATTCAGCCATGCGATCGAGCGTATCGTCACACATACCAGCGCCGAGACTGCGTTTGTGAATGTCGGTCGCATACAGACAGATTCCCGCTGCAACTTCGGGGTTCATCGCCGCACGAAACGCCAGGTGGCCGCCAAGACAAATGCCGATGCTGGCAATTGGTCCGCTGCAGGTTGAAAGCGATCGCAGGTGATCAATCACAGCACGCGAATCCGCATCAAAGGCCGCGATCGACTTGGTCGTTTTCAACCGATTGCCCCGATCGGTGCCTTCGGTATCGTATAAGAATGCTTCGCCCGGTTTTGCATACTCATGATAAACTTCCGGGACCGCAACCAAGTATCCTTGGCCAGCGATCATCGCGGCGGTGCGCGCGATCGGTCCGGTCATCTGATAGATTTCCGAGTAAACGATCACGCCGGGAACTGGGCGTCGCGATTCGGGAACGAACAGGTGCGTTCGCATCGGCCCCGACGGGGTTTCGATGTCGTGGTAGGTCGCAGGCTGTAATCGCATGTTGGGGCGATCCGGATGGGAGAACGCAGTTTCAGAATGCGTCACGATGCTGATAGAGCGGGATATGGCGGTAGTAGACTTCCAGGATCATAGCAGCCATGGCGGTAGTATAAAGGCGTCCGCCGACATCGCCGTGACGATCCTTGAAATGCCAGCTCCCTTTCTCGTGCCCCGTGGTCGCTTGCGTTCGAATCAGGTGGTCGCGCAGCGGTTTGTGCCAACGTTCCCAATCGGGGTGGCGAGCGTTGTGCAAGGCCATGGTGGCGTAGTAGTCGTGATAGACGTCGATTTTCTTGGGGCCGCGCGCTGCCATTTGCGACAGGGCGCGGGAAAAGGGAGTCGGAAACGGTGATTCGCCAAGGTACATCAGCAGGCACAATCCGATCGCGGTTGTCGTTGGCTCTGCCCGCTTGGAGACGTATCCAAACTCGTAAGATCCTTCTTGCGAAAGGCTGTTAACAAAGTCTTTGGCATTCGACAGCGTGGTGGTGCGCAGTGCAATCCCGCTGTACCTTGCAGAAACCAGTGATAAGATTTGCCAACCCGATATGGTCATATCACCGGGGCTGCCGGGCACGTATCGCCAACCGCCTTGCGGGTGTTGCGCGACCAGCGTGAACAGGATCGCACCTTCGACCAATTCTTTAATATCGGCATCGACCTGATTGTTATAATGATCGATCGCTAAGATTTCGGTCAACGCGAGTGTTGCAATGCCGTGACCATACATACTGCCGGCCTGCAGATCCAATCCATGGGTCGATGGTCGAGCGGCATCGCGTAAATAATAGACACCTCGTCGAACGACTTCGGCATACTTTCCTTCGCGATGCGTATAGCCTGCACCGAGAAAAGCGAGCAGTGACAGCCCGGTCGCAGCGGTCGCAGGCGTCGCGTTGTCACCAGCGACTCGGGAATGCGAGCAACGGCCGCGACAAGGGTCGATCGTTAAATCAAAGCTCCAGGACCCGTCACGCTGCTGGTGTTCGGCCAACCACGCCAGCGCCATTTCAACAGCCTGTTCGCTTTCAGGCGTCGCACCATACATCGCGCCCAATTCAGCCCGCGCCTTGGGCGTTCGCGGCGACATTCCGCCAGACGGCAAGCGCAGCGTCATCTGCTGGGCGTTGGTCGACGAACTGGCAGACAAAATGGCCGCTAAGTCGAGCCCCGTTTGTTGGATCTTGTCCGCTTCGGATTCCGATGCCTCGGTGCCGACGTCAACAATCGGTGGCGAAAAATCGAGCGGCTTGGGGTCAATTTTCATCGCCGTCATTTGGCGACTAAGTTCTTGACTGTCGGCCGGTGAATCCGCATCTGACTCCGATTCGCTTTGGGTCGGTTCGATCGGCATCTCGAATATCGCAATCGGTTGTTCAATCGCGGTCGGTGGACCGGTTCGACTGACAATCGTCAGCGGTTGCTTGCTGCCGGGCCGTATCGTCATCAACATCAGCAAAATCAGCAGAATCGTGTGAACGATCAAGCTGGTCAGCCAAGCGGGAGCTCCATCGGATTTCCAGAAATTGTCGACGAATCGATTGATTTCGACTCTGCCCGCAGACGGCGAAGGCGATTGATCGGCCGTTAAATCGGGTGCAGGTGGAATCGTTGGCATAACTGGCGACAAGCAACATTGCGAACTGGAACCGGTTTATCCAGTGTAGTTCGCAGCAAGTGGCCAGCGCGAAAAGCGATCCGCGTTATCGGATCCGATTTACAGCGGGAAGTCGTCTTCGGAAGCACTGGCCGCATAAATCGGCATGTGGCGATAATAAACTTCCAAAATCATCGTCGCCAGGGCCGTGGAGCAGAGTCGTCCGCCTTCCAGCGGTCCGCGGTGCGACGTGCTGTCGGGAAAATGCCAGCTTCCTTCTGAACCACCGCTGGTTTCCTGGCCGGCCACCAACCAATCTCTCAGTTCGACGTTAAAGCGGTTCCATTCCGGTCCACCGTGGTGTCGCAAAACCTGAGCGGCGTAATAGTTGTAGTACATATCCTTTTTATTGACGCCGGTTTTCGCGATATGCCCGACGCCTTTGACCAAACCGGGATGATTCTTGTCCCAACCGGTATACATCCGGCACAGCAGGCCGATTGCGGTGCAGCCAGGCACCAATCGCGTCGACCGCTCGGTGTAGCCGTAAATCGACCCTCCATCAGATTGCACTCGATCCAAAAATGCGATCGCGCCTCGAACCGTCGTCGGCGGGACGGTCAAATGGCCCATGTAGGCACTCTTGAGCGCCATCACGTGCCAGCCGGTGACCGACGTATCGCCTTCAACGCGAGATCGAGCCGTGTATCGCCAGCCGCCATCGGCATTTTGGGCATAAGCTGTGTAATTTATCGCGCCTTGCGCGGGGATCATCAACGCCGGATCTTCGGTCATTGCATACGCTTCGCAAAGCACGATTGCGGCTAAGCCATGCGAATACAATGTTCCACCACTTTCGGAGAAATCCAAAGTCGGCAGGCCTTCCATATTCTTGGGCTTACCGTTCTTGACCAAGAACAACAAGCCGCGGCGGACGGTATCTTTATACTCACCAGACATATGCGTTTGTCCGGCACCGAGAAACGGCAACAGCGCCATCGCAGTCGCCGCGTTGAATGCTTTCGCTCGCGCTTCGTCACCAGGGTTACCGCCCGAATCGCGACGCACCAAATTGTGCTGGAACGTCCACGCCCCGTTGGGCATCTGGTGTTTGGCGATCCACTTCAGCGCCTTGGCCACCGCCGCTTCACTGCTGTCGTTGCCACCGTACTCACGCAGCAACTTCTTTTTCATATCGACGCTGCGGCTGTTGAACGATTGCGAGTTCATCGACGACAGCGATTGAAGCGTCGCACCGCTGGGGGCCATTTCTGCGGCAAAGTCCGATACGTCCACCGGCACCATCGCCACGTCCATCGGAATGTCGACCGAAACCGGATCGATCACTTCCGATGTCTCAGGCACATCGGCCATCGGTTCGGTCAATTCTTCGCTTTCCGCCACTTCGCCCGGATCGACCTCTTCGATCGTAAACTCTTCTATCTCAGGCCCGTCTTCGCCAGTGCTGGAAGCGGACAAAACATTGACAATTTTTACCGGGTCGGCAATCGTCAGCAGCCCCAATGCCAACAGCACCAACACGTGGACCAGCATGCTGATCGCCCACGCCGGCACCGCCTGGAAAAGGATAAAGTGCCGCTGCGGATCGGCTTCCAATGGGCCGGCGTCCTCTGCTTGGTCGCCCGAATCAGCGGCTTTAGCCAGCTTCTTTGGGTCTTCCTTTGCCTTTTTAGCGGCTTTGTCGAGCACGTCTGCCATGGACTGAGACTCACAATGAAAACGGAAAAGTAAAAGCCGACGAAAGGTTTTCGGAACCGCCAATCGTGCCTAAGGACCAGATAAGTTGTCCAATTGTTAGTATAACGCCGGCCAAAGCGAAGTGTACCCACTTCTGTTGCGTTTCTGGATCAGTTCAACACTGGGGTGTCAGCGGCTTTTGCGATATGCTGCGCCGCAATGCGTTGCAAACAGGTCGACAGCCCAAACTGGCTCATCACAATCCACCTCCGACGGACATCGAAACAACGTGACCCGATCCTTTGTCGCCGATTCCGACGGCCGATTGCCCGATCCTGGTGAACTGTTTACGCGCCGTGTTCGCCGTGCGGCGATGACGGTGCTGGGCGACAGCGAAGTGGGACGCTGTGTTCGCGAGCTGTGCGATTCGCACGACGTGGCCCGAGCCAGCATCCTGTCGCAGCGTGCCGCCGGAGCGTTGGTGGTGGCGTTTGTCGGTGCGACCGGGCAGGGTAAGTCTTGGGTTTTGCGCCAATTTCTGACCGATTCGATCACTGCCGCGGCGATCCCCAGCGGCAATAATCTCGACCAAGCGACCGAGCGGCTGATCTGGGTCGGGGCCGCCCCGCCGACCGATCTGGATCATCGCCAAGAACGGTTCGTGCACTGTGCGCCCGATCGGATGTATTCGCTCGGATTGTCGTATGTCTTAGTCGATACGCCGGGTTCGACCGACGATCGTCGCCACATCGCCGAAATCGCCCGACGCGCCCTGGCAATGGCCGGAGTGCTGGTTCTGGTGACACGACGCGACCAAATGCGCAGCAGTGTGGTCAATTCTTTGGCGATCGCGTCCGAAGGCTCCATCGTGATTCCGGTCGTCAACGCCGTGCGAAAGCAAGACGATTCGCTGGCCGCGGATACCGATTCCCTGCTGGCGCGGATCCGACACGCGGCGCCGTCCAGCGTCGTTGCCGCGCCAGTTTTGATCGACGATTTTTCGGTTTCCGAACGCAACGAGTCCGATGTCGCTGGCCACGCCATGACCGAAATCGCTCAGCGGATCGCCGACCAAATGAACAGTACCGGCGGCCCCGAATCGCGAATCGGGTCGCGTTTGGCAGCCCAGGAGGCGTGTTTCCGCAACGAGTTGCAGCGATTGTTGGGCGATCAATTGCCGTCGCTGACTCTGGCGGTCCAGCGGCTGCGCGAAGCCGCCGATGCGCTGCCTCGTGAAATCGCCGAATCGTTGATCGGCGGGGGACCGCCACTGCGCGCTGCCGTGCGATCGCGGTTGCGAGCGAACTTGTTAACCGACACCGACGCGATTTGGTTTCCCTATCGAACGATTCTGGGTGTGTTGAGTTTGACCAGCGGGGCGTGGGATCGTGTCGTGCTGTCCTTGGCCGGTTCGCTGCCGTCGTTGATCGGTGCGGCCTGGACCAGCGCTCGCAACATCGCCGCCGACGCTCACGGAACACGCGATATTCGCGACGGCCTGAAACGTCGCGCCGCGGCAATCGTCGCCGATCGGCTCGGACCGCTGGCCGCTCGGTTTCGCGCCGAATTGAAACGGCTGCATGGCCAGGCGGCCGGCGAAACGATCGCCATCGCGACCGCAAATCGCGGTGATTTCGCCATGTCGACCGATGAGCCGATGATCGGTTCGGCGCGCGGCGCCGTTGCTGCCGACCTGGCGGGAATCGATGTTTTACAGGAAGAATCGCAGCGGATTTTTGACGATGAAGTGCAACGAGTCGCTGTCTCAGACCGTTTTGCAATGGTCGGTGCACTGCTGGGGACGCTGGTCTTTTGGTTGCTGATGGCCGNNGATCGCGCTTTACCGAAGTTACGGAAACGCCAGCTTCGATGCGCTGCGCAACCTATCGGGCGACCTATCCGCGTTCCCGCATCCCGATTTCGCCATGCTGCTGACCAGCCTGTTGCTTTCTTTATTGCCCACCGCAATCTTTGCCATGCTGGTGATCAGTTGGGCCCAGTCCCGCTGGCGAATCGATCGGGCCGAAGCGAGCATTCGGGACAATCACCAAGCGACCATTCGGCGTTTGCAACAAGATCGCGTCTTGCGCCTTCGTTGGGACGATCCCCTGCTGGC
>DNWZ01000545.1 GCA_003506095.1 Planctomycetaceae bacterium
TCCGTTCCAGTTCATTCGACTCACCGCGCTCCCATGCCTCCAAAAGACGAACCAGTAATTCGCTCCATTGCGATGACTCGTCATCCTGATCTGTCTCGGAAGGCGTCTGGCGGTTCATGGAAACAACCCGAAGGTGGAGTTAATTAACGAAACTTCTGCCCGTTGTACAAACGCTGCCTTCGTCGCGCAACTCAAATCATAAGCGTAAACCCGATCGATCGATGACGCGCCGTTTTCAGGATTATTTGTCCCGTAAAGATCCGTTTAACCGCAGAGACTGCATCCCCCGATAAATCAGCGCCGCGATCGCTCCCTTGGGACGTTCCATCTGACATGATATTTCCTCCAGCGATAAAGCTTGCAAATGATGCAATTGAATGGCCTGACGCTGCGCCGCCGGCAATTCCGCGATCGCTTGCAACAGCAAATCCGCGTTTTCGTTTTTAATCGCCTTGACGCTCGGTGTGGATTCATCGCAGGCTAGCCAAGCCTGCATCCGTGATGTCGAATTGCCGATCGACCGATCCAGCGGAACCTCAGAGCCGATGTTACGCTTCTGTGTGCGGAGTTTGCGAAGTGAATCGAGAAGGTTGTTCAAAAAAAGTCGTCGCAACCAAAGCCGCTGCTGCCGTTCGTCGGTCGGAACACAAGCTTCATTCTGAAACGCCTCCAGCATGGTCGTCTGGACGATCCCCGAAAGATCGACTTTGTCGATCAAGTCCCTATCCAACTGAGCCATTCCCAACAAATGCAGATAGTCTCGATAGGATTCGGCCCAATACTCAAGCTGTGACATGACAAGTCTCGCAAAATGCGGTTGCAGCCGCGGCAAAGATTCCGAGCGGAAGTTTACGTTTGGGCAGCACCCAACTGAGGATAGGCTATTAAACTTTTTTCGAAGCCGAAGCGTCATCAACGAAATCGTACCACGCTTGGATGAGATAGGCACCGTGCAGTAAACCATAAGCCGTTTTTGCTTTAGCCGCGGTTACCTTCGGTTTTAAGACAAATGATAACTCAATCAACACTTTGCCAGCGTCGGCTGGCGGATAAAACCAACATGAAACATCACGCCACCGTGAAACATCAAGCCACCGTGCACTGTTTGGAGATTTGATGACACCCGAGATCCAACAGCGTCTGTTTGGTATTACCCATTGGATGGATCATCCGATGACGGTTTGGCTGTGCGGTGCGATTCTTGCCAGCTTTGTCGCCACAGGAGCGACGATCGCCGGACTGGGGAAAAGCCGACGAATCGGCGAAGACGACTATGCCGATGCTCTCGCACGATGGAAATCTTGGGCAATGCTGGCCGGGTGTATCGTACTGCCGGTCTTATTGGGAGCGGCTTTTACGATCGCTGCCGTCACGTTGCTCAGCCTGGTCTGCTACCGAGATTTTGCACGGGCAACAGGTGTATTCCGACATTACCTCATTTCGATTGCTGTCGTTGGCGGCATCTTCTTAGCCAACTTCGCCGCGCTGGACCATTTTGATCGCTTGTTTTTTGCATCTGCCCCGCTCGTGGTCGCGCTGATTGCCATTATCACGATCCCGCAGGATCGACCGCAGGGCTACATCCAGCGTGTGGCGCTGGGATGTTTTGGGTTTCTATTGTTTGGGTTCTCGTTGGCTTACATCGGAAACATTGCCAACGCCGTAGCCTATCGCCCCCTATTGTTGCTGATGTTTTTAGGCGTGTCGCTGAATGATTTTACTGCTTATTTTCTTGGGCGCTTCTGCGGTCATCGAAAACTTCTGGTTGCGACAAACGGCGGAATGACCATTGAAAGTTTTTTGGGCGCAATTGCGTTCACAACGCTGATCGTTGCCGGCTTCGGCCATTATGTGTTCCACCAAACTCCGATTGATAACTGGGTCTCTCTTGGGTTGTTAGGATTTTTGATCAGCGTCTTGGGTCAAATGGGTGGCCTCGTCCTTGCGTCGGTCAAACATGACGTGGGACTGAAGGGTATCGCGACCAATGTCTCTAGCCATACGGGCTTGCTCGATCGATTCGATAGCCTCGTGCTTGTGTCGCCCGCGGTTTATCATTTTTTGTCCCTTCACCTGGGGCCGCTCGGAGCGTCCGAGCCAGCGCGGATCTTGACGGGGGGCGGATGAAAATGGATGACTGGGAGTTCAAAACCGCTCGAGATATCGGCATGACCGCTCACGAGCGACATCGTAGTTATGAGCGAGAAGGTGGGCTGGTCGAGTCAGCGCTAAGACTGATTTGGTGGAGCGGAGTGCGGCTATCGTTAGCCTGCTGTCATCGTATCGCATACCACGGATTAGAGCACCTTCCTCAGAACGCTCCCTTCGTAGTCGTTGCGAATCACCAAAGCCACCTGGATGCTTTGATCGTCGGTTCGGCACTGCCGCTGCGAATGCGTGATCAACTTTGTCCGCTCGCCGCTGGAGATGTGTTCTTTGAAGTTCCTGCCCTGGCTGCGTTCTCTGCGATGGCACTCAATGCACTGCCGGTCTGGCGAAAGAACTGCGGCCAACAGGGACTTAAGAGCCTTCGCCAGCGACTCGTTGAAGAGCAAAGTCTGTATATTTTGTTTCCTGAAGGGACCCGGACTCGAACCGGCGAAATGGGCCCTTTCCTTCCAGGTGTCGGGATGATGGTCGCTGGCACGCCGGTGCCAGTGGTACCTTGCTACATTCGTGGCGCGTTTCAAGCGTTTCCGCCCGGCAGTCGGTTGCCAAGACTCACCAAGATCGACTTAACTTTTGGGATGCCGTTTGATTTCTCGTCGCTTCCCAATCGCCGCGCCGGTTGGAACCAGATCGCCGAGGATACCGAACAAGCCATTCGTCGGCTGATGATTTCAAGCGATGGCAAAGCGGCAAAGGATGAAAGCGGTCATCGCAATGAAGAAACTTAAGCCAACTCATTTAACGGTACCCAATGAACGACACAACTTCGGCATTGCATGAATTGAAACAGCGGGTGCGGCAATTCGCCGATGACCGCGATTGGCAGCAGTTTCATGATTTAAAAAATTTGTCGATGGCGCTGGCGATTGAAGCGGCGGAGTTGATGGAGCATTTTCGTTGGGTCGCTAATACGGACGCTAACGNNTCGCCGGGATCGATCTGATGGCCGCCGCGGAAGCAAAGATCGACATCAATGAGGTTCGCTATCCAGTTGAGAAGTGCAAGGGTGTGGCGAAGAAGTATGACAAGTTGTAATCGGGATCAGTAGGCTTACCGAATCAAGTCTTGCTGGATCAATTTATCTCGCGTTATTGCTTCGCCGCCCTTGATCGTCGTTAACGCACTGAGCGATGCGGGTGGGATTTTGTCGTCGATCTCATAACAGTGAATTGAATCCGCAAACGCGACCCATGGGCGTCGCCAAGCGACTGCAGAAATGGCGGGTCGCCCGAGCTTTTCGCTATTGCCCAGTGGCACAATTCCATTGACCAATTCAATGTCGCGTGGGGCAAGCCACGGGATGGTCGATCCGGCGGTTTCGGTCACCAGAATGGTGTTTTGTGTTCCATCGGTGATATCGTCTAAACGAGTCGACTGAGCCCCGGGAAAGACTGTACCCGGCCCTGTGATTAACACCACATTGGTATACATCGTTGATGGCGGTTCGCTCTGTGACCAGTAGGTTCTTGGCATTCGATCAGCGAGTTTTGAATTGTTGGGTCCGTTCCAAGGTTCGGAGAAATCGTATTGATCATAAAGATTGCCATATTCAATGAACGGTAAGATCAACGCTCGCCAACTATGCATCGGTCTGCCGTTTTCATCGGCAACGTATGCGGGCGGAAACTGGCCGTAATGGTCATGATAATTGTGCAACGCCAGCACGATTTGGTTCAGCGGTGATTGCGAGTTTACTCGCATTGCCGCTCGCTGCGCCTCTCGGATGCTTAGTCCGAAACCGATCGCTCCCACAATGATGAAAGCGATTGCCAGAGCAATTACGGCGGTGTAGCTGAGGCGTTGCAACCACCTGTTGTCTTGCTGCGGTGCATCGTCATTCGCAAGACGGATCTCGTGTGAATCGGTCATTCGGAATCGTTGCGTTTAGGTTTGCCGACCGACATGTGCCCGCATCTGATGAGACTTCAATATGGCTCGGGAATTGCTGGTCTGAAAATTGCTGCGTTGTGTCTTGGCGAAGCCGCACAGTGGCGTGTTTAAGCGGCGATTCCGTGAGCGTTTCGATTCCATGAGCGATTCCATCGAACACTCCACTTTGCTTCGACCGACAGTTTGATGACATCAATGGGAAGGTACAATGTACATGATCACGAGTCTTCCGAAGTCAAACATCCTGGCTGTTGTTCGATTTGGTTGCTTGGCGATTGCTCTGGTCGGTGCCGTTGCGGTTGCACAGGAACGATCTGTTGAGACCGAGAATGATTTGCCGGCGACGAATGCCATCTCGGGTGCCGACCAATTGTCGACTGCTGCAGCGAAGGTGGACGTGCGCCCGGGTGTTCAGGATGACGAAATACTGGCTCGTCTGCGCAGCGTGTTCAAAGCGACGGGACGCGGTTTCGAGATACGGATGTTCGCGTCACGGATGGCGTTGTCTTTCTGGACGGGACGGTTGAACCCGGAGCACTCAAGAACTGGGCAACGGATTTGACTCAAAACACACAAGATGTGGTTGCCGTTCTAAATCGAACGGAAGTCATGGAGCAATCGATTTGGGATTTCAGTCCGGCATGGACCGGATTGGTGACGCTTTGGCGAGCTGTCGTTCGTTCGATTCCATTCATCGCGTTTGGGGTGTTGGTGTTGATGCTTGCGACCGCTGCGGGTGTGACGACCACACGAACATCTCAAACATTTTTACACAACCGAATTCGTGCGTCATTGTTGCGAAATGTGATTGCCAGGGCGGCAGGTGCGATTGCGTTTTTGGTGGGCGCTTATATCGTCTTTCGCGTTTCGTGACATTACGGAAAACTTTCTGGCGAGTATCTTTTTAAGCATGCAATCGCCGTTTGCGACGGGCGACTTGGTCGAAGTCGATGGCATTTAGGGTTATGCACAGCATTTGAACGTTCGCACCACGATATTGATGACACTCAATGGGAACATTGTTCAGATTCCCAACGCGAATGTTTATAAAACAAATATTTGTAGCTTCTCAACCAATGCAAATCGTCGCGAAGTCTTTGATATCGGCATTGGATACGACGACTCCATTGCAGACTCCCAAGAGATCGCTTTGCGAGTGATGCAAGAACATCCCGCTGTCTTGAACAACCCCGAGCCGTCTGTACTTGTTGAAAGCCTACAAGCTTCGACGGTCAACCTGCGTGTCTACTTTTGAATCAATGGCAGCGAACATCGTTGGTTGAAAGTTCGTTCGGCGGTGATCAGGCTGGTCAAGATTGCTTACCAGAAAAACGATATTTCGATGCCAGATGATGCTCGCCAAGTTGTCTTCCCAAAGGGATTGCCCGTCATATTGCGACCGGGCATGATGACAAAGGTTTATCGAAGGAGCATTGTTTCAAAGAATGCGATCTGATCGAAATATCCAGCGGATGGCGGGTTGGCTCCAGATCCGCCCCTCTCAGGTCCTGAAAAGTCGACTCCGTTCTTCCCAAGCACTCCGGGGTAGAAGGGAGCCTGAAATTAATTCGCGAACGCATCGGCAACCGCTTGGTTGACGATCTTGCCTTGATGAATGTTTGCCGCTTGCTTCAGCGGCCCATCGGTTGTTGCTGCGGTCTGAAAACCCGTCTTCGCGAGCCTTGCCACCCAAGGCAACGTCGCATTGCACAATGCAAACGTGCTGGTTCGACCGACTGCGCCCGGCATGTTGGTGACGCAGTAGTG
>DNWZ01000481.1 GCA_003506095.1 Planctomycetaceae bacterium
AAAATTTTGAAAGACACTTGCCGCCTGACCAAAGGGCGCGTGGGGCAGCGGCTACTCAAACCTCACGCGTTTCCTTCCAGGAAAATTGTTATGAGCCAAAGCTCCTTGCTCTGACTGTGTGGTCGATCAAAAAGCATCTCAATAGATTAAAATGCTGGTCAAAACGTTGTATCTGGAGCCCCGCCGCGTGAGACACTCGGATCGGGCTTGGTCGGACCTCAGTCCGACTGAACACACACGACGGGACGTGATGCGATGTCGAGTATCGAGCAGGCTTGTTCTATGAACTCGCTGCCCTGAACCGACGCTCACGACGCCTTCAACAAGACGTGTGTTAAGAAACGGGCGGGCCGCGCAAGTGCATCGTGCTCGATACACCGTCGCTCAGTCGATTGCTCGGTCCGACGCTGTCTAGAAAAACGGAGTCCTGTGCGACGCTCTTGATCGGCCCAAGATCGACCTGGCCAACGGCTGACATCAGCGAATGGCAAATCACACAATCGTCACTCGAATGACCATCGATCGGAAGGTCCGTCACAGGTACCAGTTCGCCAACCAACCGTGAGTTCATTGACTCGTCGGCGTTGACCTTAGGACTGACCTTCGAACTGGCGCTGGCGCCTTTCGAAACGCTTCGACCGGCGAATGGGTTGGTGTGTTTGCAGCAGCAATGGCCGCCAACGATCGTTTCGCACCCTTCACCGACACCACTGCTGGTCTTGCCACAAGTCGCGAGGTGCAGCCATGCCGGGGCGTGGCCAAAGGCAACGACGCAGCAAAGCACGGCGGTGAGCAAGGGACGAAGCAACATGGATCGGTTTCAATTTCCTCAGGTAAAACAGAATTGCTATCTCTTGCACAGAAATTGCAAATCGTTTCCGGTTACGATTATCAACGTAATGGGGTTCGTCAAGTCAAAATGGTGATTTAGTCGAAATTCGAATAAGGCTCAGCAAACAGTCGCGAGTGAACGAACAGCCCATTGGAAGGACATCTCAACCACCACCTACCTGCGGCGAAAGCCACATATGCAATAAAAATGCAACTGCAACATGATTGCACCACAGTATTTCTGCTTTACGCAATCGTCAAGTCGCTTGCGCACGGTTTTCTCGATTTGATGCCGACATACGGATTGCGCAAGGGGCGCTGGTACCCGTTGGTCGACGATAAGCCAAACGCAAAATCGAGTTCCGGCACGTCGGTTTAGAAGTGGCAGCGACCGTTTTCGACGAGCAGCAAGGGAATTGAAACGCGGGCCAGTTCGTCGACCGCTTGACGCTTGGCCGCTTGCGCTCAAACTTGTGATCAACATCCTGCGGCAAATCGCAATTTGCGTCGATCCATCCGCGTCTCGACATTTTTGCGACAGGTTTCGCCTGTTCCGCCTTCCTCAACTTACCCCCCGATTTTCGTCATGGCCAAGTCCGAACCAGTGATCGAAATCTCGGCCGATCTGCTGCAGCGCTTGCATCGCATTTATCGCCAGCGGAACGATATTCAGGGTCAAATCGATCGTTGTCCGCGTCAAATCGCCGCTGGCCAAGCACAGGTACAGAAGTGTCGACAAGCAGTCGTGGATGCGATCGACATGACCAAGCGAACCAAAATGGCGGCGGACCAAAAGCAGTTGCAGTTGAAGGAACGCGAAAATCGGCTCGATGTTTTGGAAGGGAAACTGAATGCGGCGTCGAGCAATCGCGAGTACGATTCGTTTAAGGAACAGATCGCGGCAGACAAGCAGGCCAACAGTGTCCTGAGCGACGAGATTTTGGAATTGTTGGAGCGGATCGATCAATTGGAAATCGATCGCGCCGCTCGAGAAGCGGAAGTGATCGAACGCGTTGCCGAACACGACACGATGGTCAAGACGGTCAGCGAACGCCTGCAGTCGCTCAAGGGCGACTTGGCAAGGGTCGAGGCGGAGCGGTTAGAAGCGGAAGCGTTGGTGCCGTCCGGAGCCAAACAGGAATACGATCGCTTGGTCGCAGCACGCGGCGAAGACGCGTTGGCACCGGTCGAGAACGACACCTGTGGCGGTTGTTATCAGATGTTGACGACACAAATCATTAATCGGATTCGTCTTTCACAACTTGTCCGCTGTCCGGCCTGCAATGCCTTTCTTTACAACAAAAAGCTCGGATAACGTGACGCGATGATTCTGATTGGGATTTGCGGACAACCGGCTGGGGGAAAATCGGCGGTTGCGGCGATCCTGCAGCGGATGGGAGCGGTTTGGATCAACGCCGATCGGATCGCGCATGATGTTTTGGCGAATTCCGCTGTGATCGATCAGCTCGTAATGCGATTTGGACCCGCCATCTTGAGACCGGATGGGAAAATCGACCGCCCAACGTTGGGGAGAATCGTTTTCGGGGATGACGAGACGGCTAAGGCCGCATTAAGATATTTGGAATCAGTTGTTCATCCGGAAACACGTGACCGGATGAAGACCGAAATAGCCAATGCGATCGACAAAGACGCTTCGGTAATCGTTTTAGACGTTCCCTTGTTGTTTGAAAGTCAGTGGGACGTTTGGTGCGACGAAGTTTGGTTTATCGATACGCCTCGCCAAACGGTCGTTCGTGCGGCAAAACAGCGAGGGTGGTCGGTCGAGATGCTCGACAAAAGGATTTCTAATCAGTTCGGTATTGGCGAAAAACGACGACTAGCAACGCGGATCATTGACAACCACGGATCGTTGTATCAATTGGAAGCAACAATCGGTGCTTGGTGGCAACGTGTCGTCGGTTCGAGTGATGAACCGGCACAGGTATGTTTAACGAGTTCTGGGCGTCTGGCTGCAGAAGAACGGCTTGCCAGGTTGATGGCGACTGCGGATCCCAGTGGTCAACATTGTCGAGATCGATTGGTCGATCGTAGGTGACACGTGGTAGAATGAGTTGAATTTATTGACGGATCAGTTGAACCAACCCCACGGTAGTTTCGTCGCAAGACGTAGTACCACCAAGCTTGTCTTTTTGCTGCAATCCATTTGGCTTACCCCGCCCATACGCAAAAAATAGTCTTTCCTTAGTCCAGGATATCTGCAAAACAGAACCTTCAAAGGGTTCTCGATCTCTGATCTAGGTTCGGCCTGGACGATTTCATTGCTAATCCACTTTTCCCACAACTCCCAACACACCGCGCCAGCGCGGTAGCTCCTGTATTAGAGCTTTTCGATGCAACCCAACTTTCCCCGCCGATCCCGTGACGACCAACGGAGTCACGATCCCCGATCGCGGCGTCCCCTTGCAACCCGAAACAACGCGTCCGGCAGCGGCAGCGGCCACGCTCGACATCCCGATTCGGAAGTCGACCAGCGTGTCCGTGAACTCGATGCCGAACGCGACCCGTTATCGTTGCCCGAAGAGATCGTCAGCGAAGCGAACCGCGCTGGCCAGCGTGTCGGAATCCCGACGCCATCGGCCGATGAACCGACGTTGAATGTCGCCAAACTGCAGCAAACTTCCTACGAATCGCTGCTTGACCTGGCAAACCAAGAGGGGCTGACGGAACTCGATGGGATCACCAAACAGGAGCTGATTTTTCGTATTCTGAAGACCCGGATGAAGGCCAACGGGTTGATGTATGGCGAAGGAACGTTGGAGATCCTGCCCGATGGTTTCGGGTTCCTGCGAAGTGCCGAGTATCACTATCTGTCCTGCCCGGACGACATTTACGTGTCGCCCAGCCAGATTCGTCGCTTTGGCCTGCAAACCGGCAGCCACGTCGCTGGGCAAATCCGTCCGCCCAAGGAAAACGAACGTTACTTCGCGCTGTTGCGGGTCGAAGCGATCAACCGCCAAGAGCCGACGATGCGGTCGCGAGTCAAACCGTTTGATGAGCTGACGCCGTTGCATCCAAACCAACGACTGATGTTGGAGCACAAAAGCGACGAAATGAGCACTCGCGTGGTCGACCTACTGACCCCGATCGGTTTCGGTCAACGTGGGCTGATTGTCAGCCCGCCGAGGGCTGGCAAGACGGTGCTGATGCAGCAGATGGCCCGCGCGGTTTTGAAGAATTTCCCTGAATCTTACGTCTTTGTGCTGTTGATCGATGAACGGCCCGAAGAAGTGACCGATATGGAACGCGAGGTTCGCGGACCGCAGTGTGAAGTGATCAGCAGTACGTTCGACGAACCGGCCCAGCGGCACATCCAGGTCGCTCAAATGGTGATCGAAAAGGCCAAACGGATGGTCGAAGCGGGAATCGATGCCGTGATCTTCCTCGATTCGATCACGCGACTGGCCCGTGCTCACAACAGCGAAGGCGAAACGACTGGCAAATTGCTGTCCGGCGGATTGGATGCCGGGGCGTTGCAAAAGCCCAAGGCGTTGTTCGGGTCGGCGCGGAAGGTGGAGGAGGGCGGTTCGCTGACGATCATCGCGACGGCGCTTGTCGANNTGGATGACGTGATTTTCGAAGAGTTCAAAGGGACCGGTAACTTGGAAATCGTGCTCGATCGGGCGCTGGTGGATCGACGCATTTATCCCGCGATCGACCTCAGCCGCAGCGGAACGCGTCGCGAAGAGATGTTGATGGACCCCGAGGAGTATCGGCGTACTTGCCTGTTGCGTGGGGCGCTGGCGGAAATGTCGCCTGTCGATGCGATGCAGTCGTTGCTGGGCCAGTTGCGAAAGACTCAGAATAACGCGGAATTCCTGATGAGCTTGAAGGAGCCGCGATGAAAGCCGACGCTCAATCCGAACCGGTTTCGTTCGAAGGCGAAATCGACGGGCTCAGCGGTGAATTGCCTGCTGGGGATGTCTATATCGTCGCTTCGCGATACCACCGCGCGGCATGCGATTCAATGACGCAGGCCGCGATCGATTCGCTGTTGGCCGCTGGCTTGAACGCCGATTCGATTCATGTGGCACGTGTTCCCGGAGCTTGGGAGTTGCCGTTGGCGGTTCAAGTCGCTCTCGATTTGCCAGAAACGATCGGCGTCGTCGCGATCGGCGTTGTGATTCGTGGCGAAACGTCCCACGACGAGCACATCAATCGGGCTGTTAGCTTGGAATTGATGCGGCTGGGCAGCGAGTATTCCAGGCCAGTTGGGCTGGCACTGTTGACCTGCAACGACGAACAACAGGTCGCCGCGAGAACGGGCGGCGAACTTGGCAACAAGGGAACCGAAGCGGCTCAGGCGGTCGTCGAGATGCTGCGGCTGATTCAGAAAATCGAACAGGTGTGATTGGCCTGCCGCGGTTGATCAAGCTGCACGCGATTGAATGTGGATGACGTCCACCCCCAGCAATCGCCCGAGCTGTTCGACGGTCTTTTCAGTCGCTCCGCGATGCGACATCACCACGGTCCGCGCTTGACGACCAAGCGTATCGGCGGCCGGTGGTTCGTCCAGGCAGCGACCGACAAAGGTGGTTAAGTCATCCGGCGTGTTCAATCGAACCGCACCGCCAGCAGCCAGCAACCGCCGAGCGATGTCACGAAAGTTTTGCGTGTTGGGTCCGAAGGAGACCGCGCTGCCATAGCCCGCCGGTTCCAACATGTTTTGCCCACCACGTTCGCCGAAGCTGCCACCGACGAACGCGATCCGGCTGATCCCCCACCAATTCCGTAATTCGCCGACGGTATCGACCAGAATTACCGTGTCCCAGCCCCAATGTTCCGCGGGAATGTGATGCTCACTGCGACGTCGGACCTGGAACCCGGCCGCTTCGATCAATGCCGCCACTTGGTCGAACCGCTCGCGGTGACGTGGCACGATCACCAGACGCAATTCGCGATGAACTGCGGACAATTGCCGATACGTTGCCAAGGCAATTTCTTCCTCGCCGCTTTGCGTGCTGCCGGCGATGAAAATTTGGTGCCATGGGTCGACCGCAGCCCAGCGAGCGATGCGGCTGATTTCGGCGGTATCGCGATTCAGAGGCGCGTTATCAAACTTGATCGATCCGGTGATTGCCACCGCATTTGCATTAGCGCCGCATGCAATGAATCGCTCGGCGATTTCTGCATCCTGGCATCCGATCCAATCGATCCGTGCGAACGTGTGAGCAAGCAGAGCGGAAAAACGGCCGTAACGCTTGGCACTTCGTTCACTCAAACGCCCGTTAGCGATCGCGACGCGACAGCCCCATTGGCCGGCATGCTTGATGAGGTTTGGCCACAGTTCAAGTTCAGCGAGAACCAGCAGTCTTGGCCGCAGCGTTTGAAGCGTTTGATCAACCGCCCAAGTGAAATCGAGCGGACAAAAGAAAACGGGCAAGTCGACAAAACGCGACTTTGCCAAATCGTATCCGGTGTCGGTCGCGGTGCTGACCACAACTTGGTACTCAGGATGCGATTTTCGAAATGCGTCGATCAATCCGGCGACCAAATTGACTTCGCCGACGCTGACCGCATGAAACCACGCAACCGGAGCCGCACCCGCTGATGCGGGATCAGCCAAGGGGGGCGTAAAATCGTCGGAACGAACGCCGAAAAACTTTTGCCGCACGCCCCGACGATATCGTCCGTAACGCGCCGATCGATAGATCACCAGCGGTGACGCTATCCAAAGCGCAATGCAGTAGAGGATATTCAGCAGCATGTCACACGAATCCGTTCGGGTGTTATTTTTAGCGGGCTACGGACGGCCGCCTAAAGGCGGGACAACAAACTTAAGCCATATTCTTCATACAGCAACTCTTATACTTCTTTCCACTTCCACAGGGACATGGATCATTTCGACCGACTTTCGGTCCCATGTGCCGAATCGGCTCTGGCTTAACATCTGCGTCGGAACGATTACTCTGCTCGGCCGCTTTCTGGTTGGGCGTCGACGACTGGCTGTCCGTCGCAATCGCACGCGGCGAATCGGACTTAATCGTCCGAGCATCGACCCAAGTGCTTCGAACGAAATCTTCGTTAAACGATTCCATTCTGAAAATCAAATCGGTTGCCCGCTCACCAATCGACTCCCACATCGATTCAAACAACCGCATTCCTTCGCGTTTGTATTCGACTTTGGGATCGAGTTGAGCGTAACCTTTTAACTGCACGCTGCTGCGCAAGTGATCCATTGCGAGCAGGTGATTTTTCCACGATTCGTCGACGATCGTCAACAAAACTTGACGTTCCATGCGTCGCATTTCAGGGTGATAGCGATCGTCAATCGCACGATCGACCAACAGTTCAACCTGGCCGCGGTTCATTCGGCCCAAATCTTCGACTTTGGCGTCGAAACGCAGATCGGCCTTCAAAAAACCAGCAAAATCAGCGATCTGGCTTGCATTGCTGGCCGCCACCGACAAAGTCGTATCGCTGTCAGCGTCGCCGAACAATTGGGCCACTCTCTGATGCGTCGCGGACAACTGGGTGACCGATTCGTCGGCCGCCGCTTGGCTTTCCAGGATCAACTGTGCCTTCAGATCGTCGCGGTTTAACTGCATCGAATCGATCGACAACACACGATTGAATCGGCCTTCCATCCAGCTTGCCAAACCTTCGCGGTCTAAATGGACTTGAGTCCCTTGTCGCGACGTGAACGCCGAAATGCCGGTCAAAACCGGATACTCTTTTTCCTTCTCGGAATAAGCCTGCTCGGCCCGCTCGATCAACAGTTCTGCAACCTTGGATCGATTCTCAATGTCGCCGAACTCATCCGGTGTCACTTCGATCCCGAACTTATGTCGCACCCAACCACACAATGAACGCAGGCCAAAGTTCTCTTCCAAGAACATCCCACCTTCGCTCAAATCGGTCTCGCGCAATTTCTTATGCGCCTTGGTGACCAATTGATCGACCATTTCGTCACGGTCAAGCTTTTGCAGATCGCGGTCACGATAATTGGTTCCGAACCGAGTGTTGGACCAAGTCGCCAGTGCCTGCCAGTTCCAGTCTTCTTGCGGCATCTCTTCGGGAAGGTTTTCTTCAACGATTTCGATGATGGCAATTTCCGCAGCCCGTTCGGCTTGATCGCGAGCGTACTCATCCGCAGCCCGGAAATCCATGTTGCGGAAATCTTTCGGCTCGAGCGCACATCCGAGTTGGCTGCCTGCGTAACCGGCGAACGACGCCGCCCCATAATCCGGCTCGAGGAAAACCTTTACAAACTTGGTGATCTGGCCACGAATCTGTTCCAAGATCAGTTTGCGGCAACTGACGCCATCGAGAATCTTCTGACGGTATCCGTAGACTCGCTTGCGTTGCTCGTCCATCACTTCGTCGTATTCGAGCAAACTCTTACGGATTTCGAAGTTGCGTTCTTCGACCTTCTTTTGAGCCGCTTCGATTCGACGTGTCACCAGCGACGATTCGATCGCTTCGCCTTCCTGCATCCCCAATCGCTGCATCACACTGCGAACAAAATCGCCAGCGAAGACGCGCATCAAGTCGTCTTCGAGCGACAGATAGAATCGACTGCTGCCGGGGTCACCTTGGCGACCACAGCGGCCGCGAAGCTGTAAGTCGATTCGACGTGATTCATGGCGTTCGGTACCGATCACATACAGACCACCCAACCCGCGAATCGCTTCGCCCTCCGACTTCATGTTCTCACGCTGTTGAATCTCACTGACCAGCGTTTCCCACTCGTCCTCGGGAACCTCCAAACGCGTCGGGTACTTATGCTGCAACTGTGCCCAAGCCATCGTTTCGGCATTTCCGCCCAAGATGATGTCGGTACCTCGTCCGGCCATATTCGTGGCGATGGTCACCGCATTGCGACGACCGGCTTGCGCGACGATTTCCGCTTCACGCCCGTGCTGCTTTGCGTTCAAAACTTCATGCTTGATGCCGCGTCGTTCCAGCAGCGCTGACAACCGTTCGCTCTTTTCGATGCTGACCGTTCCGACCAACACGGGCCGACCGGCACGATGGATTTCGACGACCTTGGATCGATCAACATTCTCCGGTGCGCGTTCTCCCTTGGATGTGAACCGGATTTGCCCGCTCGACTCAGAATCTTCCAACTTGCCTTCGATCTTACCCCACATTTCATCGCCATCCTTAAGCACCAGAACGTCCCACTTGTGAGTCCGTTCGATGTCTTCAGCCAGCGCGGCATACTTATCTTTTTCGCTCAGGTAAATCTTGTCGGGGTGTTCGATCCGCTGCATCGAACGATTCGTCGGAATCGCAATGACGTCTAACTTATAAATCTTCCAGAACTCATTCGCTTCAGTCATCGCCGTGCCGGTCATTCCGGACAACTTGTGATAGAGCTTGAAGAAGTTTTGCAGAGTGATGGTCGCGAAGGTTTGCGTTTCCTGTTTGATCGGAACCCCTTCTTTTGCTTCGACCGCTTGATGCAAACCGTCGCTCCATTGGCGACCTTCCATCAAACGTCCGGTGAACTCATCGACGATGATGATTTGGCGATCCTTGACGACGTAGTTTACGTCAAGCTTGTAGAGGAAATGGGCCTTCAGGGCGTTATCGATCAAGTGCGGCCAATCCATATTGCCCGCTGTGTAGAAACTTTCGACTCCGGCGAGTCGCTCGGCTTCGCGGACCCCCTCGTCGGTCAAGGTCACGTGATGCTGTTTTTCATCGACCCTGAAATGTTCTTCGCGGCTCAATTGGCGTGCGACACGATCGGCTTCGGCATACTTGCCCAAGTCCATGTCGGCCGGGCCGCTGATGATCAGAGGCGTTCGGGCTTCATCGATCAAAATGTTGTCAACTTCGTCGATGATCGCATAATGCAACGGCCCTTGGCTCTGCTGCAATTCGGTCGGAAAACGATGGTCGCCGCGAGCTGCCGGGCGCATGTTATCGCGCAAGTAATCGAAACCGAACTCGTTATTGGTCCCATACGTGATGTCGCAAGCGTACGCACTTTGCTTTTCGAGCGTTCCCATGCCGCTTTGAATTGCCGCAACGGTCAAGCCGAGTTTCGTATAGAGCGGCGCCATCCATTCCATGTCGCGGCGGGCGAGGTA
>DNWZ01000056.1 GCA_003506095.1 Planctomycetaceae bacterium
CCTCACGATAAATCTCTTCAAACGGACGGATCTCAATAAAATGCAAATCACCTTGATTGCGTCGAACCTTACCGTCGCGATCTTTATCTTCAGCCCATAAGAAATAGGTCAACAATTGATCGGCTTTGGCATTCAATGATTCAAAGTCAATCAAATGATCGCCGCGACGCGTCTGTCCCTTGGGAACCGATTCGCCCAAGATGATCTCTTGTGATGCTTCACCCGGAAACCCATAAGAAACTCCGAAACGAACGACCTCAAAATCATCCTTCACCGAAACCGCGATCGGAAACTCCTCCAGTGGCGAAGCTTCGGCGTCACCACCGGCCAACATCTTCACCGCTGGCGGTTCGTTCGCAAACACCCGAGCGATCAACTCCGGCGGAAACTTATTCTGTCGCCCAGCATCGTCGACTAATTCCAACCGCCAGCGTCTCGATTCGTTCATCTGAAACTCGGCGCGATAAAGCAGCGGATTATCGGCCTGTGCAACCAGCGCGATCTGCTCTTTGGTGTCCGAAACCAAAGTCACTTCCGCAACCGGCTTATTCAGATTCAACTCCCAAGCAAGCTTTGTCCCTTCGACCATCGACACTCGCAGCGTATCTTCAATCCGTTTCTTAGGCATCGACGTGTATTCAGGAAACTCAAGCTCGGCATCCGCCCTGACCAACGACGGAAAATCAAATACATCCGCCTGATAGATTTCGCTCTGCAACGTCGGCGAAACGACTTGATAACGCATCGACGCATCGATCGACGGCACAAACGCGCTGACGATTGGATCTTCCAATGTTTGTCGCATTGTGTACCGTCGTTCCGAACCATCTTCAGCGATGCAAATCAATTCGACCGGCGGCCGCAATTCGGCTTCGCTGTCAAATCGCGCCGTCACAATCAAACTCGTCCCCCGTTCGACCTCGGTATTACCCGGCTCCACCAAAATCAAACCGGGATTTTCAACTGACGCCGCAACGGACAGGGCAGTCGAACCGCCGATCGGTGTGTCGGTGATCAAAAACGCCAGCGTCCCGACCATCGCCGCAAGTGCCACCAAACCGGCCATCCGGCTGATCATCACCTGGCCGGGCGGCACGACTTCGGTCCAGCGATGCGTTTTGGAATGCGAGTGCGCCTCGTCGATCACGCGTCGTTGCAAATAGCCCAGCGGTTGACCTGTCGAGCTTTGCGACAATTCGATCGCGGTCAAAAGGCGTTGTTGCAGCGTCGGAAAACGTCGTTCCAGTCGCGTCGCAATGTCGCGCTGGTTGCGAAACGACATCGCCGCAACCACACCAGCCAACGCAACGCCGACCGCGACCACCACCAGAACCGCAACGACCACCGCTTGCAATTCGATTCGCCCATCACGAACCGGCCCGATCATCGATCCCGCGGCGACCGTGGCCAGCAACGTCACCGCCGCAGTGATCCACCAAAACCGAACCCCCCGCAAGGTGCGAACCACCGGACGAAGCCGCTCGCGTAATTGTGTTCGTTGATCAAACATCGCCAATCCTTTTCCAACAGGCTCTTCGAAACCCCGTCACCCTGCGATCGATAATGCTACAGCATTTCGTCAGCGGTTTCCAACCAATTAACGTCAAGAGGCGGTCCGTCGCTCAACCCTTTCACTCCCGACCGAGCCATATCAGCGGAAAACCGTCTCTGCTTCCATGTCGCCCCAACAACCGAGACGGCCCTTTGAAGAGGGGCTCCACCTGCGTCTGGATCCGAGCCTGAACCAGTTGGTCGATTAGGGAGTCTGATAACACGGCAAAGATTTCTGGCCCTGGTCCGGTCCAGCTCTCGCAATGCAATCAGAAAGATCGCGACGCCCGCTTCATCACATCAAAAGCATTACGAGAACAGATCCATGAACGAAATCCGCAATGAGCTTGACAGTCTAGTCGAATTCAACAATATCGGGATCGTGATTCCTCGCCACGTTGCGTTTCATCGACTTTTCGAAAGCCATGGCGACCCACTGATCGCCGCCTTGATCGAATGCCTTTCCGATGAAAATGCGGAGGTTCGGCATTTTGCCGTAGGGCTGCTGGGGGCTGCAGGTGACCAAGCGGAACCAGCCGTCCCTGCATTGGCCGAGCGGCTTGCCGACAGCGAACACAACGTGGTGGTGATGGCGATGCTCGCCTTGAAACAGCTTGCCCAGTTCGCACAGTTGGCTATTCCCGAAATCAAAAGAGTGCTGGCCGATACTTCAGATTCGCATTTACGGATTGTGGCGGCTGCAACTCTTGGCAAGATCGATCCCACAAACCCTCACTCGATTCCGGTCCTTGTCGCCGCACTGGACGATCCAGAATCGATCAATCGGGCGGCTGCGTGTGAGTTTCTAGGCGAGCGGAAGCATTCGGCTGCCATGAACACGATGAAATTGTTTAGCGACTCCGATTTCGTCGTCAGATTCGCTGCATCAAAAGCCTATTCAAAATGGACGGGCGATTGGCTACACGCTGTCGCAGTTTGCGTTGCGATGTTGAAGGATGACAACGCAACGAACCGAGCAATGGCGACCGCATGTCTGTTAAGCATTCGTCACTACGTTGGCGATCACCTTGATCTTTTGACGATGGCGATGGCTGACTGTTCGTGGCAGGCACGACTCGACATTGAGAAAGTGCTGGCCGAACTTCGACGCCAATCGTCTGATTGTACCGTACAGGGTATTGGAGGACGTCGAACTGCTCTACAATTGAGGCGATTTGGCATGAGCGACTTTGAATCTGATACCGAAGACTATCACACCGACGATTTCGACAGCGCTGGTTTGCACAAGAGGCAAGACCACTGAACAGCGAGCATTTCGACCAGTTAAATCAAGGGGAAGGCGATTTACTCTACGACAGTGGAATTGCCGTTTTCTTAAAGACACCTGCGGTTCATGTTGATGACCTGGCTTCCTGGGACATCGTCTTTAACATCTTGTGAAATGGAATCAAATGATCAGTCAACTCAACGTCGTATACGCATACTCCTGGCACTTACCGTCAAGTGACGTTGCCAATGTGCAACTCATCATGGAAGCAGTTCGAGCGTACTGTATTGAGCTTGGTTCCGCAGAAGTCAGTACATTGGTTATTGACGCTGATTCGATACAGTTCACAGCGGTGGTACCGAATGCCGGCCAACATGAATTTGTTCTAACTTTTTTACCGGAAGAAAACGCTTGGTCAGCGAATTCGTGGGTAAGAGTGTCCAGCTTCAGAGATATCAGCGAAATGATGCATCACGCGGCTACATTGGGTATTCAGGTAAGGACAATGTTTGCTGGCATGGAAATGAGATATCACAAGAACGCCCAAGGCGAGGTCGAAGTCGAGCAACGTTATGCTTTTGATCCAGGCACGTTTTAGTAAACTATTCCGCGCTCGTGCGAATCGCTCTGGTCTGATTCTTGATCGTGTCGACAACCTCGATAGGGTCGGTCTCAAGCAGCGGCTCAAGGTGAATTGTCAGGGTAAATGGATGCAGCTTGTAGTGGCCTCGAATTCCGATAACCGGCGTCGGCGTATTCTTCTCGCAGTAGCTTCGGAATCCAAACTCCGTCACTTCTAAGTTCGGTTCAGCGAATAGCTCATTCAATCGCATCGAGAAACTTGCCCAGACCAGAGTGCCGTCCTCGGGTCCGCCAAGAATCTGCTGAAAAACAGGAGCCATCGAGATCTGCATCACGCCGTCGTCGAGTTTCGTAGCCGACCACATCCGATGTCGGCAAATTCGGTGGTAGAGCCAGTGCCGCACGATGATGGTCTCAAATCCGATTTCGTCGAATGTTTCACTCATTCGTTTTTGTCCCCTCGCAGAAATTGACTCGGTGCAATTTCGACTTCCGGCTGCCTGGGCCATTCGACACTGGACTTTGAACCCAGATTTTCATTCAGCACAAACGCTTTGCCGGATCGTCCCATCCATGGAACGTTGGGTTCATTGGGTACAGCTTCCGTCCGGCCGCTGATACTTCCCGTTTCGTCAAACCAGATCGAGAGCCTCCGGCTCCACACCAGACAGCATCTCAAACCGGCTTCCCTTGCAACCGCTGCGGCCCACTCTTCCGCTTCTTCGATCGTCTCGACATCAGAAGCAAGCTCACGACGTGAGTAGACAGCGGCAATCAATCGGAGGACGAGATAGGGTCGAATAGGCTCGTTTGCCCAAGCGAGCCATTGCTGGAAGAACTCGCGTCGATCCAGCTCGACCAGTTCCTCAATTGTCTGTTGATCGACATCAAAGTAGCGAGCAAGTTTTTCGAACAGTTCCCTGGATATCGCCCCCGTTTGTTCAAAGATACGAATCCGTGAGCCGTTCTTCGAAAGATTCGTGCAGCCCAGTAACTGAGCGAGCTGACCTGGCTTGATGCTTTTGGCTAGGCGCTGCTGTTCAAAGAAGCGAGAGAGTTGAGTTGCCATGAATGACCTCGTTTTGGTTTTACATGTGCAGGTCGTAGTGGCTTGGGTGTGGGCCAATCTCTTCCACGCCGCTCGCCTTGTCAATAATGTCTGCGATATCATCATCCGTGAGTTCGATATCCAGCTTGCGAGCCGCATCCAACAACATAGGCTGATACAGTCGCGTAATTTCGACACCGGTCATTTTTTCAAGATCTTCAAGTGGCGGCAGGATACCACTAATCAGCTCCTGAAGCTTGTGGTTTTTGGACCAGTCATTGAATGATTGCACTTGTACACCCTACCGCTACATGTTTACCCGAAAACGGGTGAAGCAAAAAAAGCATTACTCTGGAAATAATTTGAAATCCGTCGGTCAACTGGATGTCGATCTGATTGGTTCCAACTTGATTCAGGAAGCGCGCAGGACCGCTATTCAAAATCTAAACACATTGAGCCCATTAGGTGTTGAATGAAAAAGATTTCGGAGTCTTTCGTGATTTCTAGGCTATCCAGCCGCACGCAGCTTCCATTCTCACCCAACCTACCAAGTGCAACCATCGCTTTGTCTGAAAGTTTTTTATCCCCTTAAGCGACAATTCTCCTCCAGAATGTTCGCCAAGCGCCTCGGTAACCTCGTCAGAAATGTATTCAAGTCCGTTCAATGACAAGTGTTGACATACTGAGTTGACCCCATTTCTTCGCCAAACCAAATTCCTCGCGGTCTCCGCAGACAGCTCCTTGAGCTTGTCCAGCGACAAAAGTTCGTATTGGATTTTTGCTTGATGTTGGTCTTTCCCAACCAGTGCCGCCGCGACGTCCACATTCAATGATTCTAGCCCATTCAGCGAGAGTATTTTGCCCTTGTTGTAGTCTACATCGCGAGGAAAAACGTCTTCACGAGTCGCGAATTTTCTCGCAATTGCCTCGGCAATTTCAACAGACAACGAGGTCAACCCATCGAGAGAAAGGTGAGCATGTTCCCGCGTGAGTCCCTGCGCAAGTCGTGCTGGCTGAAAGAACTTTCGCTGCATCATCGTCAATTTCCTCATAAGACACCAGCCAAAACGGATCGGCATCAAGATCAGCCAAGTATTGCTCTGCAATTTCTTGTGTCAGTTTCAAAGATGTGTGCCTTTTTTAAGAGAGACTCATTTGGGGGCTATGGCGGTCACGTTTTGGGACGAAACACTGTTAACTAAAGGGATTCTTTGATATTTGTTTGAATCTGATTCAGTAATTCCATATTGCCTTTGTATTGACCGACGTCGACCTTGAAGGTTTCAAAGCCATTTTTGCTTAATTCAAAGCAACTGTTGCGAACATGGCAAATCCAGCGTCTTAAGATATGTCCGTTTGCCCGCGGTGTTTCATGAACCAATGAGTCCGTAAATCCATCGCAGACAGTATCCCATGGAACAACGTAAAAGTCGCTCTCAATTCTCTGGTCTCCGATGATCAACAGACAGAAACGATTCCCAAATCGACTTCTGAATGTAGAGATCTTGCCGTAAGTGAATTGAGTGAAGTACGTTGGACCGCTGCCAGTCACCACGTAATTGTGAACACTCAATCCAGTTTTCGCCACGTACGCGAGATTGCTTGCCATTGTAGTTTTACCTTCGTAACCGGTCGTAGCTCAAGCACTCCAGGTTACGTTTCCATTCGGATCAACTACGCGGGTAGCAAAATGTTGTCCAGCTATTCGAGATGCCACACTCATGGCTGATGCCTCACTGCCGTAAGTTCCTTGATTTGTCCATGATGATCCCGCGTTCGCATGCTTGTACTGAACTTTCCACATTTTCTAGACTCCTGTTTTACGCAAAGACTTATGCAAACTATAGTGTGTCCGATGCGCGTCGATGCTCCGATGCACCAACGGTCATATTAGTCATGCGAGAGCAGTTGGCAAAGTGTGCCACCAAAACCGGGAATTCTCAAGGAAGCGCAAACGATCCATGAATCCGGCCTACTTCTCGTCGCATTCTCGCATTACAGTCAAAGGAACTCGCACCATCGCCTTTCGTGATACTCACGGATGTTCGATGGCTCTCAAATCCTTGATTGCCGCGATCCACCCCCAGCAGCAAGACATCATTTTTGCGTTGGGCGGCTACGTCGATCGCGGTTTTGATTCGAGCGGCGTGGTTGAGCAATTGATTGCTCTCAAATCTCGCTGTAACCTTATTTGTGTTCTGGGTAATCACGATCAAATGATGCGGCAGTGCAAAGACAGTAAACAGAAATTCAATTGGTGGATGGAATGCGGCGGCTTTGCCTGCCTTGATTCCTACGGTGACTCGGGGCGACCCGACCTGATACCGAAGTCGCATTTCAAATTTTTAGAGGACTGTGTTTCTTTTTTTAGAGACCGACACTCATCTCTTTGTTCATGCGAATTACAAACCAGACCTACCATTGGGAACAACCGATGAGTATACTCTTCGCTGGCTGTCATTACAAGATTTTGTGCCAGAGCGACATACTTCTGGGAAGGTGGTGGTCATGGGCCATACACCACAGCTAGAAGTCCTGGACATGGGACATTTTATTTGTATCGATACCAACTGTTGCATTCATATGAGCTGACCGAATTTTACTTTCACTCCGGAGAACGCTATGCGGGTCACGCTTGAGGGTCCAGACGATCTGGGCAATTGGTTTGTGTCAGATGAGGACGGCAACTCGTTTACCCTAGTTGAGTGCTACGAGGATCATCCGACTGCTGCTTCGATGCTGGGATGGAAGTCACCTGATGGCATTGATGACGAGGATGAGATCATTCAGGACGCTTTGGATTGGTTGATGGAACACACCGGTGACGACTTCACGGCCCCGAAACATGTTGCGGACTACTTTAAGGAAATGAATGACGACGAATAGTGCGATATCCGCCTTGCTCGCATCACCATCTCAATGCGAGAGGAGTCAGGGTAGCATGGAAAATCATCTCGCAAGTGTTTTTCGGAGTTCCTTTAGGAATTTAGATGGTCCAAATTCCCACGCCAGGTCGGTTGGCGAACATCACCTGCCGTAGCCAGCGATTTCAAATCTGATCCGGTGACTGGCCCGTGCTGCGCGCCCTTGGTTTTGTTCCATTTCGTTACTTGGCTCGAACCAGCCGACCTTCGAGCCAGTCGAACGACATAGTCGAATTGGTTATTACAAAGATCATTTCGTCCTGAGAAATCACTTCGATCTCGATTTGAAAATTTTCCAGGTAACTGCTCCTCTCAGTGTAACGCGGATCCATGATTTTCAACGAGGTGCCCGACAATGCATACGTGAGCGTCGCCCGTCGCACGCTTTCTCCCAAGGCGTTCCGTAGACCGTCGCTCCAAACCAGAAGTGCGGAGCCCCCCTTGGTGAACTCGATTGTTCCTTGTCGCCCTTCGGACATCTGCCATTTACCGACGAGCTGTGTCGAAAGCGATTGACGTTCTAATGGCACTGCCTTTTGTTTTGACGGCGAGACTTGAAATGCCTTTTCCACCGCTGCATCGATATCCAATGGCGTGACCGGCAATCGTGTCCCGTCCGTGCGGTCCTGAACGTCCTTCATTTGCTCGGCCAGCTTACGCATCTCCTCTTCGGATATGCCCGCCGCCTCTCGCTCCACCCGTCGAATAAATGCTCTTGCATCGAGTATCACGGTGTCTAGGAGCGTCATTTGGCTATGCAAGCCAGCAATTTCCGTATCACGTTCTAGAACAGACTCAGCGAGCCTTTGCCCTCGCGCGTTGCCCTTTAAGTCGGCAGTCGAGTTCACGCCGATTTCTCTGAGCTTAGCTATTAATTCATCACGATCCGCTTCAGCTCTTTCGAGAAGCGGTTCGATTTCGGTTCGCTTTTGCTCGAAAGCCTCCAGCTTTTGCTTCGCATCGGAGATTGAATTGGACTGATCGCTGGTAAACTTACCTGTATCTTTTGAGGGAGCCTGGGATTCGAGGGCTTCTGTCTTGGCAACAACGGGCGGATTCTTGCTCCCAAACCCCATATATCCGACACACCCACGAACGAGAAATACAAGACCGATGAGGATAACGATGCACACGCAGAGTTCGATAAACGCAAATCCTTTCTTGTCTTCCGTCGTCATGTTCGCTCCCCGATTTTTTTGGTCAACAAGCTAAAGAATCATTACTTCCCTGGTCCCAGAATTCGGTCGATCTCTGCAACCGGGTCACTCGGCGTCTGCGCTGACTTGATGAACGCATCCACATCGCTGATGGCTTGGTCGGTTCCGGCTGGGGACCATTTTTCAGACTCGCCAGCCAGCTCGCCTTGTACGTCTGCGGAAAGAGAGGCGAGTTTGTTTTCGAGTTCGTCCAGGTTTTCCATCAGCGACATGGTGCCATCGCCCATCGTTGACGAAGCTTGCTTCATTGCCTTTGCCGCCGCCATCTCAGCATCAAGCTTTGAGTTTGTGCTTTGCAATTTGCTGATTCGCACTTCCAGTTCTTGTTGCCGGTTGGTAAACGTTGTTACAACTTTCTGAAGGCTCTGGCGAGCCGTGTCGAAACCCTTGATCTGACCTTCGGAATCTTTACGAGCTTGGATCACTTTCCCGGCGATACCTTTTAGTTCGTCAACGGAATAAGTCTTGCCGCCGAAGTCTGCAGGCCCATCGGCCTTGATCGCATCTCGCAGTTTTGCGAGCGTTTCGTCGCACTTGGCAACATTTTCTTGATGCGGGCGAACCTTTTCATCAAGCTGCCCGAGACTGACCTGGGCCTTGATTTTGGCCTTGCGCACTCCGTCAACCGCAAGTTTTGCCGACTTAATCCCGTTGTCGATTTCGGCTTTTTGCACGTCCATTTTGCCGAGGGCGTCATCAATTTTGTCGACCATCTTTTTCGTTACAACATCAACCCGTGCTTGAGTTGAGTCGCTGCAACCCGAAAGGCAAAACAAGCCTGACATCACACACACCCATACGCATGATCTGAACACAGCAGTTTCCTCAACGTTCATTTTTTGGTTTTTAACCGACCCAGATAGCAGAGCGAGAGCCTGGGGCCAAACTGGGCCAAAAATATTCCGAAAATTGCTTGGCCCTTTTTTCTCGGCAATCTCGCTCTCCTTAACAGGCGAACACGGCGTGTTTGTTTCTAGGTACAATCGGGAGCTTACTCTGCGAACTATCTGGAGCCCGAGATGCCGCACTCACCCATTGCTGGAACCGATACCCAACTGCAAAACCTGATCGACCGATCGTTGCAGGGAGATACTGCTGCACATGACGAACTTTTGCACCACGCTTGCGACCGATTGCTGCGGCTTACCCGCAAAATGTTCCACAGCTATCCGAAGCTGCGTCGCTGGGAACAAACGGATGACGTTTTTCAGAACTCGCTGGTGCGACTGCATCGGGCGCTCGCCAAAGTTGAAGTCCAGTCCGTACGGCAATTTTTCAATTTGGCGGCAGCTCAGGTCAGGTGGGAACTGCTCGACTTGGTCAAGCACCACTTCGGTCCCGAAGGCAACGGGGCCAATCACCATACCGACGGACAACCTGGTGATGATGCCGGCGGTGCGTTGCATGTCGCAGAAGGCGAGCCCAACAGTTTGGAAGGATGGACCGAATTCCACCTGCAGGTCGAAAAGCTTTCCCAGGAAGAACAGGAGATTATCAACCTGGTCTTTTACGATGGACTGTCGCAGGAAGAAGCCGCTAAGTTGATGGGGCTGTCATTCAGAACGTTTAAACGACGATGGCAAGCCGTCAAATGGAAGCTAACCGAGGCATTACGAAGTGACGGATGAGGATGAAGAACTGCTGGCTGATCTGCTGCTACGCTGGGATGACCAGCGAGAGCAAGGCCAGGATGTCTCGTCAATCGAGTTGTGCCAAGCGCGTCCGCATTTATGCGACGAACTCGCACGCCGCATCCTTGCGATGAAAGCCAGCGATTGGCTCGACAAACCGATCGAACTTTCCGACAGCGAAGACCCTCCAAACACCGTCGCTCACCAGCCACGCACGCTTGCCCAACGCTATCGACTCGATGACCTCGTCGCGTTAGGTGGCTTTGCCGAAGTTTGGCTTGCTTATGACCTTGAATTGCATCGAATGGTGGCCGTCAAACTTCCCAAGCCGAGTCGATTGGATTCAACCGATGCGTTTATGGCTGAGGCTAGGCGTGTGGCTCGGCTGAAACATCCCAGCATTGTGCCGGTCCATGATGTTGGTCGAGACAATGGCAGTGTCTTTATCGTTTCGGAGTTCGTCGAAGGGGGCAATCTTGGCGATCATCTTGCTCGCAATCCGCTCGCCCCGCGTCAAGTAACAAAATGGGCGATCGAAATCGCGGAAGCGCTCGAGTATGCCCATGTCAATGGCATCGTTCATCGTGACATTAAGCCCGCAAACATTCTTGTGGACCATCACGGGCGGGCGATGCTCGCTGACTTCGGCATTGCACAATCGGCGACCAAGACCGGCAAGTTCGCTCCTTCTATCGGTACGCTGCGGTATATGTCGCCGGAGCAGCTTGAAGGCAACAACGAGGTTGATGTTCGCAGCGATGTTTACAGTTTAGGTGTCGTCTTATACGAACTATTGACCGGTAAGCTGCCGTATTCATCCACCGAACCGAATGTATTGCGGCAGGAGATTGTCGCCGGTGCCAAGGTTGGGCTGGATAATATTCCGCCCGAACTTCGCCGGATATGTGCTAAAGCGTTGCAACGTGACCCAGCCTGTCGGTATGCCACGGCGGCTAGTTTGGCCGTCGATCTTCGGCGAAGCCTGGTGCAGAACCCGCCTCGCTGGGGCATCTTTGGTGCATTCGCGATCGTGTTCATCGTTGCAACGATCGGTTTAGTGACGTGGCCACAAGACAAGCAATCGACACCCGGGCAGCCCGTGGTGAAGGTCGACGAATCATGGATCACAAAGGTCGGATCGCTTTCGGCCACCGAGCAAGTTCAGGCAGTCTCAGAAAAGCTGAAGGAACTCAATGCAGGCTTCAGCGACGATCTGAAGCCTACCATTGAAAACGGTGCCGTCGTCGCAATAGCGCTCCTGACGGACAGTGTTACCGACATATCACCTGTTCGGGCATTAAAAGATTTAACATTGCTCACTTGCGAAGGGAGCTTCACTACACAGTCCAACGGCAGGCTTGCCGATCTCTCGCCGCTGAAGGGAATGAGGCTTACAAGGCTGTACATCAATTACAATGAACGTCTTTCTGACCTCTCGCCGCTAGAAGGAATGCCGCTGACGCACTTTCATTGCGGCCGCACCCGTGTCGAGGACATTTCGCCACTGAAAGGCATGCCGCTTACTTTTTTGATCTGTAGTTTTAATAATGTCACGAACCTGTTGCCGCTCAATGGCATGAAGCTAACGGAGTTTTACTGCGACCATACCAGGATCGCAGACCTTGGTCCGATCGCCGGAATGCCGCTTGAACACGTGCGTTGCCACGACACATTGATATCGAGTCTTGAGCCACTTCAAGGCGCGCCGCTTCAATCGCTGGAATGCCATCGTTCCGAGGTTGCCGATTTGTCGCCACTTGAAGGTATGACTCAGCTTTTGGGTCTGAATATCCTATCCACCAAAGTCACGGATTTGTCACCGCTGAAGGAATTGCCACGACTGAAACTGTTGTATTGCGATTTTATAGAAGAGCGGGATTCATCTATTTTGCGGTCTTTGAAATCGCTGGAAACCATCAACGACAACCCTGTAGCGATCTTCTGGCAGCAACTCGACAACAAAACTTTGGGGATGATTCCTTCTACGGTCAACGAAGCACTTGCGAACGGCAATTTGAAATTTGACCAAAACCGTTTCGACCAAGCCGCCCTGAATTTCAGCCGTGTCATCGAACTCGATCCCTCGCATGCGTTGGCTTATGACAAACGAGGAAACTGTGCCTACCAGGGAAGCAAGTTCCGAGAGAGTCTGCAGGATTTCAGTAAAGCCGTCGAACTCGAACCGGATAATGCGGAGTATTGGCAGCACCGAGCTCTCGCTTACTTTTCACTTCGCCAGTTCGACCAGTCGATAGCCGACATGGAATCGGCAATTCAACTTAACCCATCCAACCGGGTGTTATTCGAAGAATCCTTGGCAACGATCTATTCAAACCGAGCGGCAGAGCGAGCAAATGCAAATTTGTCCACCGAAGCGATTGAAGACATGACGTTGGCAATCAAGTTGTATCCAGAAGGACAAAACTTTTATCATCAGCGTGGAAGTTGTTACTTCAATGATAAAGAATACCAGAACGCGGCGTTCGACTTTACGGAAGCGATCAAACGAGAGCCGACCAAGGGTGCTCACTATTTGAATCGTGGATATTGCCTGCAAGCGTTGGGAAAAATCGCGGAAGCTGCTACAGACTTTGAGAAAGCGAAGGAGTTAGGTGACAATCCGTGAAGCGTCCTTCCATTTTATATTCGCAATTGGAACGAGCATCGGTCGAATCGCCGGAGAATCGCAACGATGGGACGCATGGGGGATGGTTACTGGCTCGATCCTAAAACCGATCAGTTTTGGAAAGTTACGACACACGACGCGTGGATTTTGAATCCTGATAATGCTCGGGTTGTTGGCATTTCGTCATCAGAACATCAACGACTGATGATGCTCAATCCAGTCCGAGATGTCGATGAGATTCGGCTAGCAGGTATCCGTGCGGGGTTAGTGCGAATCCGCAGCTACCATGACCGAATATCAGTTCAATTCGCCGTTTCTAGACCGCTCGTCAGTGAAGTCCTTCGGTCGATTTTTGCGTTGTTAGACAACGTCGAGTCTTATAAAGACACGCCGATCGATATCGATAACTTGGAAACAGGGGACAGCGAGCGAGTCAGCTTACGGCACCTCGGAACGAGATTGGATTTCAAACAAGGAATCTTCAAGCAAGGGAAGGACAATGACGATAGCTCCATGAACGCTTAGATGTCCGGCATCTCGATAGAGCGCCGCACCGCCTTGGGCGACGCGATAGTGCGTCCCGTCTTCACTGAGGCAATAGGGTCGCGGGTCGAGCAAGGTGGCGCCGGCCGCTTTCAATTGCTCAACCAAACCTGGTGTATTGACGATCGAGTAGCCAGTTGGATCAGGCTTGGCACACAGCGGCTCGATCGGTTGATTTGTCATTGCATATTGAGCGAGCACCTTTGGCACGTCGAACCCTTGCGACGGTATTTCTAGCAGGATCCAGGGTCGCGCGCCCGCCTTGTGTATCGCTTGAACTGTTGCAACCAGTGATTCCTCGAACGCACCGCTGTTGGGATGGTCCGCAGTTTCCCCCTCGTAGCCACGCCATACGCCGACAAGGACGACATTCTTTATCGCCAACCGCTGCACATGTTCAATGACTGCCTGGTTGAACTCCAATGAGTCGAGACCCATTCCATACTCTAAACCTTTAAAGTATCCCAGCAGTGGAGCGGTCCAAGAATGGGTGGCGGCCTGGCCAGCAATTCCGCGTGCTTTGAGGTACTCATGAAAGGCTGGGGTGGCGGCCATCGCATGGCTGTCGCCCCAAACCAGCCACTCGACCGGTGCGTTCGGTGTCGAGGCACCAATCGATGTCAGTCTACCCGCGACAATGTCCGCTATCTCCAACTCATGGATGAATGTCGCATCCGCCTTCGCCTTAGCGTATGCCAGGGTTTCGGCAGTAAACCGCTGCGGTGGTGCGTAGCTGAATTGAACGGCGAGACCACTGGACACTAGCAAGCCCGTTGCCAACGCCCCCATGGCAAAGATTGATCGACGTGAATCGCAATATCGACGCGTTCGAAAAGGCGTCTCGATGAATCGCCACGACAGGATCGCGAGCAGAAAACTCGTTACCACCAAAGAGCAGCGGCTAGCCAATGAAAGGGGCCCGAAGGACAGATAATTACTGAAAGCGATCAGTGGCCAGTGCCAAAGATAAAGCGAATAGGAGATCAGGCCGACGAAAACGATCGGACGGGCCGAAAGGACACGGGCAGCTAGCGGCAGGCGACCCTCAGACTGTTGTCGTCCCGATGCCCAGATGAAAATCGCAGCGGCAGCACACGGCAGTACAGCGGCCATTCCCGGAAACGGAGTAGCCGAAGTATAAAACCAGCAGGATGCCAAAATCCCAACTAACGCCAATCCTGTCAGCACTTCGCGGATGTATTCTGCGGGTTTGAAACGCCTGAGAAAAGCAAGGTTTCCAAAAGATGTGGGGGCGGGAAGCAGGGCAACCAACCCGCCAAGAAGTAGTTCCCAAGCTCGCGTTGGCAGCAAATAGAATGTGCCTACAGGCCAATGAGAAACTCCCCAAATGCTCAAACCTAAGCTGATCACAATCAACAGGCCAAAGAGAAGCAGCAGCCAGTAGCGCCGATGGAACTTCGGTATCGCGACCAAGCCAATCATCAACAACGGAAAGATAAAATAAAATTGCTCTTCGACTGCTAGCGACCAGGTGTGCAAGAGCGGCTTCTCTTCCGCTGTCCCATCGAAGTAACCCGAACTGCGATAGAAATAAATGTTGGCAACGAACAGCCCCTGAAAAAAAGCCGATTGCCCCAACGCGGAGTAATCGTCTGGCAGCAGTATGACCCAGCCCGCAATCAGCGTAGCAAAGACAAGACAGGCTAAGGCGGGAACAATCCTCCGTATGCGACGCTCCCAAAAACCGGCAAGCGTGAATGTACCGGCTTCCACGTCTCTTAGAATGAACGACGTGATCAAGAATCCTGAAATAACGAAAAAAACGTCGACACCCACGAAGCCGCCACTTGGCCCCAGCCCGGCATGATAGAGCACAACTGCGGTTACTGCGATCGCGCGTAATCCATCGATTTCGGGACGGTAGCGAAAGTTTTGTATCAGCG